>DATBEA010000046.1:0-6013 GCA_036276215.1 Usitatibacter sp. | reverse complement strand
AGCGGTTGTCGCGCGCCTTGGCGCGCGCGTCCAGGTAGACGTTCAGGGCGTCGCGGTCGATGGCCATCTCGGCAAGCTCGAAGAGGTCGTCCTCGATGCGGTCGAGCATGCCCGAGAGCGCGGTCGCCATGCGCTTGTGGGCGAGCTCGCGGCATCCCGTGAGCAGGTCGGCGGATTCCTTGCGTGTGGGCCGCGCGCGTGCGCGTGGATGGTCCCCGAGCGGGACCACGTTGCCCAATGGAGATTGCGCCATGCCGCACCACCTTTCTGGCGATCCCGCTGCCGTAGGGCTTCACGCCCCTTAGGCCGGAAATTTTGCGTCCCCACCTTTCGATGGGTTTGCCCTGTTTCAGAAAACCGTGCGCCGGCAGGGATTACGGCCCGCTCGAAAAGGCGAGCCTCGAGACCCAATCCAGCACTGTTACTTTCGTAGCAAATCGTCCAACGGTCAATGCCGCCCGTCGGGCGCCGGGGACCGCGCGTCGCCGGAAAGGTGAGCGCTTCCTCGCCTATATACTTGGCGCCCATGGCTATCCTGGTTTGCGGCTCCCTCGCGTACGACACGATCATGGTGTTCCCGGACCAGTTCCGGAAGCACATCCTCCCCGACAAGCTGCACATGCTGAACGTGGCCTTCATGGTCCCGGAAATGCGCCGCGAGTACGGGGGGACGGCCGGAAACATCGGCTATAACCTGAAGCTGCTGGGCGAGAGTCCGCTGGTGATGGCCACGGTCGGGCACGACTTCGACCCCTATGCCCGCCGCATGCGCGACCTGGGCATCGATGCCCGCCATGTGCGGGTCGTGGACAACCAATTCACGGCTCAAGCGTTTATCACCACCGACATGGACGATAACCAGATCACGGCCTTCCACCCGGGGGCGATGTCCTTCGCGCACCTGAACCGGGTGGCGGACGCGGCCTCCGTGCAGGTGGCGATCGTCTCGCCCGACGGGCGCCAGGGCATGGTGGAGCACGCCCGGGACCTTGGCGCGGCCGGCATTCCCTACATCCTCGACCCCGGCCAGGGGCTTCCGATGTTCGAAGGGGCCGACCTCCTGGAAATGATGCGCGGGGCCTGCGCGCTGGCGGTGAACGACTACGAGGCGGGCGTTGTCGAGCAGAAGTGCGGCATGAAGATGGAGGAGATCGCGAGCCGGGTGCCCGCCGTGGTGGTCACGCGCGGCGCCGAAGGCTCCACGATCCACGCCGAAGGCCGCAAGCAGGACATCGCCGCGGTGCGCCCCGAGGCGCTGGTCGATCCGACCGGCTGCGGCGATGCGTACCGCGCGGGCCTGCTCTATGGCCGCGCGCGCGGCTGGGATTGGGCACGCTGCGGCCAGCTCGCCTCCGTGATGGGTGCCATCAAGATCGGCCATCGCGGCGGGCAGAACCACCGCCCCACGCGGGAACACATTGCAACGCGCCTGCGCGAGAGCTTCGGGCAGGCGCTCTGATCGAGGAGAAGCACATGAAGAACCTCAAGACCCTCGCGGTCGTCGCGGGCGCGCTCATCATCGGCGGCTGCGCCTATCCGGCGGGACCGCAGGACTACCGCGGCTACGAAGTGCGCGGGGAGCAATCGGTGCGCTTCGGCGTGGTGGAGTCGGTGCGCGCCGTGCGGCTCAACCCGGGCAACACAGGCGTGGGCGCGGCGAGCGGCGCGGCGCTCGGCATGGTGGCCGGCAGCACCGTGGGCGGGGGCAGCGGCCAGGTCGCGGGCGCCATCGGCGGCGCGCTGCTGGGCGGGCTCATCGGCCACAACATCGAGCAATCCGCCAACGAGCACCCGGGCCTCGAGATCACGGTGCTGCTGGACAGCGGCCAGTACGTCTCGGTGGTGCAAGGCGCCGAAGAGCCGTTTCGCGCCGGCGAGCGCGTGAGGATCCTCGGCGGGCACGGGGGCACGAGAGTCACGCATTAAGCGCACGGCTGCGCCGGCACGGGCGCTGCGCTGGTCGCGCATGTGCGGCCACGCGGCGCTCGCGGTCCTCCTGCTGCGCGCGGTCTATCCGCGGCTCGCTCCCCACCGGCGCCGCGCGCTGCTCGGGTGGTGGTCGGCGAAGCTCCTTCGCATCCTGAACGTCCGCCCGCGCATCGAGGGCCACCCGCCCCATTCCCACGAGCGCGGCGCGATGATCGCGGCAAACCACGTCTCCTGGCTCGACATCTTCCTCGTCGCGGGCGTGCATCCCACGCGATTCATCGCCAAGAGCGAGATCCGGCAATGGGGCCTCATGGGCTGGATCGCCGAGCGCGCGGGCACGCTCTTCATCCGCCGCGACCAGCTGCGCGACACCGCGCGCATCAACGCGGTGGTGCACGACGCGCTCGCGGGCGGCGATTGCGTGGGCCTCTTCCCCGAGGGCATCACCACCGAGGGCGACGAGCTGCGCAAGTTCCACAGCGCGCTCTTCGAGGCGGCCGTGGCCAACGAGGCGCACGTGCACCCCGCGGCGATCCGCTACGAGCGCGGCGACGGGTCGCTCTGCCGCGAAGCCTCGTTTCGCGGAGAGCGCACGTTCTTCCAGTCGCTCTCGCTCATCATCGCGGAGCCCGCGATCGTCGCCCGCATCGGCTTCGCGCCCACGGTGGAAACCGCGGGCGCGCATCGCAGGGACGTCGCCGCCCAATGCGAGGCGCGTATCGCTAGCCTTCTCGGCCTTTCCCCTTCGCGGGGCAAGGCACCTGGAAGAGCTTCCGGTCTTCCAGCCGAAGCGCGCTGAGGCTGCGGCCCCAGACGCAGCCGCTGTCCAGCGCCACCACGTCGTCGCGCGTGACAAGTCCCAGCGCCGACCAGTGCCCGACGACGATCGTGTGACCGGCGCTGCGACGCCCCGGCATGTCGAACCACGGAGTGAGGCCGCGCGGCACGTCGCCGGGCTCGCCCTTGAAATCGAGTGCCAACGCGCCGCCGACGCCGCACACGCGTAGCCGCGTCATCGCGTTCACGATCACGCGCAGCCGGTCCACGCCGGTGAGCGCGTCGTCCCAATGGTCCGGCTCGTCGCCGTACATCCTCGCCAGGAACGTGCGGTAGTCGTCTGCCCGGAGCCGCGCCTCGACCTCGGCGGCGAGGGCGAGCGCCTTCTCCACGCTCCATTCGGGCAGCAGCCCCGCATGCACCAGCACGAACCCGTCTTCGGCGTGCATGAGCGGACGCCGCCTCAACCAGGAGAGAAGCTCGCCGCGATCCGGCGCCGCGAGCACCTCCTCGAGCGTATCGCGCTTGCGCGATTTCTCGACGCCTTCGGCCACGCAAAGCAGGTGGAAGTCGTGGTTGCCGAAAACGCTCACCGCGCGCTCGCCCAGTGACTTCACGAAGCGCAGGCAGGAGAGCGAATCGGGACCGCGGTTCACGAGGTCCCCAACGAACCAGAGGCGGTCGCGCTCGCGATCGAAGGAGAGGCTGTCCAGCAGGCGCTGCAGCGGCTCGAAGCAGCCCTGCAGGTCGCCGATCGCGTAGGTCGCCAGGTTACTTGGCGGCGGAGACCATGTAGTCCACGGCCGCCGTCACGTCCGCGTCGGAGAGCGCGGGGTTGCCGCCCTTGGCGGGCATTGCGCCCTTGCCGTGGAGCGCGCTCGCGTGGAGCGTGTCCTTGCCCTGCGCGATGCGAGGACCCCATGCTGCCTTGTCGCCGAACTTGGGCGCGCCGGCTACACCCGTCGCATGGCAGGCGAAGCAGACCTTCTCGTAGGTGCCCTTGCCCGCATCCGCCCCGCCGGCGGACTTCGCCGGCGCCGCGGGAATCGCCGCCGCCATCGTGGGCGCGGGCGTTGCCGCCGCGGGCGCGGCCGCTGCGGGTGCGTTCGGATCCACGACTACCTTGGCCACGGGCGCGAGGCGCTTGGCGATCGCTTCCGGCGACATCGCCGGCTCGCCCTTCATGTCGCGCGCGCCGTACGAGCCCACCGCGAACTGCGCCAGCATCATGATGCCGATGATGAGCGCAGCGGCGCCGATCACGACACCGATCGCGAGCTTCACCGGATGGGTCTCGATGTTCTCTTCGATGGGGTCGTGGTGGGGATGTTCGGACATGGCTACCTCGGGGGTGAGTCGCGGATTATAGATTACAATTCCCCAACCACGCGCCCGTAGCTCAGCTGGATTAGAGTACAGCCCTCCGAAGGCAGGGGTCGCACGTTCGAATCGTGTCGGGCGCGCCAAATTCGATGCCGCTTCTCCCTCCCGCCAGCGGCTCGCCGCGAGTCTTCCTCTTCGCTGCGGCAGCGTTCCTCCTCGTCGCGCCATTTCCCTCTTCCGCGGGATGGCGCGTGTTCTTCATCCTGGTGGCTTGCGCTGCGTTGCTGTGGCGTGCCCTTGCGAAGCGCGAGCCGCTCGGCCTCGCGCTCGTGCCGCGGGCCTTCGCCGCAACCGCGATCGCGTGGGCAGCCCTTTGCGTCGCATCGCTTGCCTGGTCGATCGACGCGGGCTACTCCGCGCAGGAGCTGCGCCGCGAGCTTCTCTACGGCTCGCTCGCGTTCGTCGTGTTCTTCGCCGGGACGAGGAGCGCGGCCGAGCTGCACCTCTGGGTTCGCCTGCTCATCGCCGGCGCGCTCGTGCTCGGCGTTTGCGAATGGCTGCGCGCCCTCTTTCCCAATGAAGCGTGGGCGCGCTCGATCAGCGTGGGGCCCGGGCCTTTCTCCACCCACGTGGTGATGATCCTGCCGCTGCTTGCGATCGCGGCGTGGCGCGCACCCGACGGGCTCGGCTGGCGGCTGCCCGCCACGCTCGCGACGGGCCTGGCGCTCCTCCTGCTGGGGCTCGCGGGCGAAAGCCGCATCCTGTGGGTGGCACTCATCGCGGGCTCGATGGTCGCCTTCCCGCTCTACGCGAAGGCGGCGGCGCCGGGGGGACGCGCGCGCGCCATCGCCGGGCGCGTGTTCGTCGCCTCGCTCGTGGTGCTCGTGATCTTCATGGCACTCTCGACCGAATACAAGATCCGCTACTACCCGCGGGCGGCGAGCACGGCCGAGATGCTGGCCCTCGACGAGCGGCCGCTCATCTGGCGGGTGGCGCTCGGCAAGGTGCGCGACGCCCCCGTGCTGGGCCATGGCTACGGGCGCGATATCGTCGGCGAGGAAATCCGCACGAGCCTCGAGAACGCGGGCGCCCCTCCCTACGCCCACGGCCACTCGACGCTGATCGATTCGGCCCTGCAGCTGGGGGTGGTTGGCTTCCTGGCATTCGTCGCGATGATGGGCTCGCTCGTGGGCGCGCTCGCCGCGGCGCGCCGCACCGCGGCGGGAATGCCGGTCGCCATCGCGGGGCTCGCGATGTTCGCGGCCTACGCGGTGAAGAACTGCACGGACGATTTCTATTTCCGGCCGAACTCCCTGGTGTTCTGGGCGATCGCGGGAATGCTGCTGGGGCGCTCGGCGTGCGCGCGCGCCGCGGCCGATTCAGCCTAGCTTCGCCTGCGGCACGGCGACGAGCTTCGGGCGCGCCTGGGACTGGAACTCCGGCACCCAGCGCTTCAGGTCGCGGCGCACCTCGGCGTCGCCCGGGATGCGGTCGTGCTGCAGCCAACCGAGCACCTGGTCGAGCCAGCCCGACTGCACCTCGCGCGCCTTGGCGATGCGAAGCTTCGGGTGCGGCGTGGGACGCGTGTGCTCGTCGTCCGCGAGCAGCTCCTCGAAGAGCTTCTCGCCGGGCCGAAGCCCCGTGTACACGATGCGGATGTCGCTCTCGGAAGCCTCCGACAGCCGGATCATGTCGCGCGCCAGGTCGACGATCTTCACCGGCTCGCCCATGTCCATCACGAAGATCTCGCCGCCGAGGCCCATGCAGCCGGCCTGCAGCACGAGCTGCGCGGCTTCGGGAATCGACATGAAGTAGCGCACCATCTCCGGGTGCGTGACGGTGACGGGGCCGCCCTTGTCGATCTGCTCCTGGAACTTCGGGATCACGCTGCCGGCACTGCCCAGCACATTGCCGAAGCGGACCATCTCGAAGCGCGTGGAGCTACCCGCCTGCAGGGCCTGGCACACCATCTCCGCCATCCGCT
>DATBEA010000045.1:0-5278 GCA_036276215.1 Usitatibacter sp. | reverse complement strand
TGGCTTCCACGACCACGCCCGCGGCATCGAGCGCCTCGAACCATTTGCTCTTCAGCTGCTGCCATTCGAGCTGCGGAAGCAGGACGAGGCTCACGGCGTCCTCGGGAAGCTTCGAGCTCCAGGATTCGAGAGCGCGGCCGCCCTCGGCGCCGGGCTTGCCCGATGGAATGCGGACTTCCACGAGGCGTTTCGAAGCGAACAGCGACAGGTTCGCCGCGCCCGCGGTGAGCTTGCTCCAGTCGACCCCCGGCTCGGCGAAAAAGACCTCGCGCTCGGTGCAGCCGGACTTGCGCGCCGCGTCGCGGATGCGATCGGCGGCTTCCAGCGCGAGCAGTGCCTCCGCGCCGTGCACCACGTAGAGGGGCGCCAGGCTCTTGCGCAGGCTCGCATCCACCTGGCGCGAGGAGATCCTCACTGCGTGATGTCCCGCTTCACCGCGGCCACGTGGCGCAGGATCTGGCCGGCGAGGTCGAGCTGCATGTCCTTGAAGAGGAGCTGCTCTTCCGTTTCCTTCGCGGTGGGCGCGTTGATGCTGTAGGTGATGAGGCGCCGCGTCTCGACCGTGGTGGGCGGGACCACCGGATCCTCGCGGCCGGGGGCGAGCACCTCGTAGCGCACGATGAGGCGAAGCTGGAATTCGTAGACCGAGCCCGTTCCGGTGATCGTGTAGACGGTCTTCTCCCGGCTTTCCTGCAGGATGTGCAGGTGCGCCTCCGCCTCCTTCGCGGTCGCCACGACGCTGGTGGGACCGGTGGCGAGCAGTCGCTTGATGTCCGCCTGCACCTGCGAGGGACCCACGCTCGAGATGAAGAGCTTGTGGACGCCCGCCTCGGCCTCGCCGCGCAGCTGGAAGCCGCAGGAGGCGAGGAACAGGAGCAGCGCCATTCCCGCGAAGGCCGGAAACCAACCAGGGCGGTAACCGTGGTCAGGCGACAATGTTCACCAGCTTTCCGGGCACGACGATGATCTTCCTGGGCTTCGCGTCGCCCACGAACTTCCTCACGGCTTCGTCCGAGAGCGCCGCCTGCTCGACCTGGTCGCGCGATGCGTTCGCCGGCACCCGGATATGGGCGCGCAGCTTGCCGTTCACCTGGACCACGAGCTCGATGGAGTCCTGCACGAGCGCGGCGGGATCGACTTGCGGCCACGGCTGCGCGATGAGCTCCGTGCCGGGGCGCAGCTCGCGCCAGAGCGCGGTGCAGATGTGCGGCACGATCGGCGTGAGCAGGAGGATCGCGCCTTCGAGCACTTCCTGCGCGACCTCGCGCGCCACGGGGCTCTTGTCCTTGCCGTCGGTGTAGAGGTTCAAGAGCTCGCGGATCGCGGCGATTGCCGTGTTGAACTGCATGCGCCGGCCGTAGTCGTCGCCGACCTTCTCGATGGTGCGGTGTAGCTTGAGGCGCAGGGCTTTCAGCTCGGTCGTGAGCTCGCCCGACGAGTACGTCGCCACCACGCCGGAAGAAACGTGCTCGTGCACGATCACCCAGAGGCGGCGCAGGAACTTGAAAGAGCCTTCGATGCTCTCGTCGTTCCAGAGCACGGTGTCGGTGGGCGCGCTCGCCTGCATCACGTAGAAGCGCGCGGTGTCCGCGCCGTAGCGCTCGATCATGTCCTGCGGGTCCACGCCGTTCTTCTTGGACTTGGACATCGTGCCGATGCCCTCGTAGTCCACGGCGCTCGCGTCGGACTTGAGCTTCGCCGCCGTGACGCGGCCCTCGCCATCGATCGTGGTCTCGACCTCGTCGGGCGCGAAGTACTCGATGCCGCCCTTTTCGCCGCGGCGCGAGAAGATGTGGTTCAGCACCATGCCCTGGGTGAGCAGGTTGGTGAACGGCTCGTCGATCGTGATGAGGCCCAGGTCGCGCATGGCCTTCGTCCAGAAGCGCGCGTAGAGCAGGTGCAGGATCGCGTGCTCGATGCCGCCGATGTACTGGTCCATCGGCATCCAGTATTGCGCGCGCTCGTCCACCATCGTCTTCGCGTCGGGGCAGCAGTAGCGCATGTAGTACCACGACGAATCCACGAAAGTGTCCATGGTGTCGGTGTCGCGCTTCGCGGCGCCGCCGCACTTGGGACATGTCGTCTCGTAGAACGACGGCATCTTCGCGAGCGGGCTGCCGCTGCCGTCGGGCACGAGGTCCTCGGGCAGCACGACGGGCAACTGGCCGTCGGGCACCGCCACGTCGCCGCACTTCGGGCACTCGACGATGGGAATCGGCGTGCCCCAGTAGCGCTGCCGGGAGATGCCCCAGTCGCGCAGGCGGTATTGGATGCGCTTGCTCCCGAGGCCCAGGGCCTCGAGGTCCCTCGCCACGGCGTCCGCCGCGGCTTCGTATTCGAGGCCGTCGTACTTTCCGGAGTTGATGTTGCGGCCATGCTCGTCGTACCAGGGCTGGTGCTCCTCGGTGGAGTAGGCCTTGCCCGCGACCTCGATCACCTGCTTGATGGCGAGGTTGTATTTCTTCGCGAACGCGAAGTCGCGCTCGTCGTGGCCCGGCACGGCCATGAGCGCGCCCTCCCCGTAGCCCCACAGCACGTAGTTCGCGACCCAGACCTCGACGGGCTCGTTGCTGATGGGATTCAAGACGTAGAGGCCCGTGGGCATGCCCTTCTTCTCCATCGTGGCGAGCTCGGCCTCCTGCACGCCGCCCTTCTTGCACTCCTCGATGAAGGCCGCGAGCCGTGGGTTGCTCTTCGCGGCGACCGCGGCGAGCGGATGCTCGGCGGCGACGGCGGCGAAGGTCACGCCCATGATGGTGTCGGCGCGCGTGGTGAAGACCCTGAGCCCCTTCTTGCCGTCCGCCATCCGCCTCGCCGTCTCGGGCGCGTAGGGCAGCGTGAATTCCACGCCCGCGCTTCGCCCGATCCAGTTGCGTTGCATCTGCTTCACCTTCTCGGGCCAGCCCAGGCCGTCGAGGGAATCGAGGAGCTCGTCGGCGTACTGCGTGATCCGCATGTACCACATCGGGATCTCGCGCTTCTCCACCGGCGCGTTCGTTCGCCAGCCGCGCCCGTCGATCACCTGCTCGTTCGCGAGCACCGTCATGTCGACCGGGTCCCAGTTCACGACGCCGGTCTTCTTGTAGATGACGCCCTTCTCCCACAGGCGCAGGAAGAACCACTGGTTCCAGCGGTAGTAGGAGGGATCGCAGGTGGCGATCTCGCGCGTCCAGTCGATGGACCAGCCCAGCGACTTGCATTGCTGGCGCATGTAATCGATGTTTTCACGCGTCCACTTCGCGGGCGCGACCTTGTTCGCCATCGCCGCGTTCTCGGCGGGCAGCCCGAACGCGTCCCACCCCATCGGCATGAGGACGTTCATTCCCTTCTTGCGAAGGAAGCGCGCGAGCGCGTCGTTGATGGTGTAGTTGCGCACGTGCCCCATGTGAAGCTTGCCCGACGGATAGGGCAGCATGGACACGCAGTAGTACTTGGGCTTGGGCGAGTGGTCGGGCGCGGCGAAGGCGCGCGCTTCGTCCCACTCCCGCTGGATCCGCGGCTCGATCGAGCGCGGGTGGTATTGGGCTTCCATGGATCTTCGAATTATATCAGGCGGCGATCCACAAACCCTTGATTTGACGCGCAGTCTCGGGCATTTTGGACGATGTGCATCCACGCGCGGGCGCTCGCCGTAAAGCGCTGTGACGCGCACATTCCGGGGAGAGACAATGAAAACCAGATCGATGCTCGCGTGCGCCGCGCTCTGCGCGGTGGCGGGCGCCGCGCAGGCGGAGACGGCCAGGGTCGAAGCGGTCCAGTATCCCGCGTGGCTCGAGCGCGGCGGCGCCGCGGTGCCGCTCACGCCGGGAACCCGGCTGCAGGCGAACGACAAGCTGCGGACCGGGGCGAACGCGCGAGTGCAGTTGCAGCTGGGCGAGGGCAGCGCCGTGAAGCTGGGCGAGAACGCGCAGTTCGTGATCGGGAAGGTCGAGGACCGCGGCATCTTCCACGCGGCGCTCTCGGTGCTCACCGGCGCCTTCCGTTTCACCACGGACGCCCTTCGCAAGTCGCAGCGCCGCGACATCTCGATCCAGGTGAAGAACGTGACCGCGGGCATACGCGGCACCGATCTCTGGGGCAAGTCGACCGGCGAGCGCGACCTTGTATGCCTCCTCGAGGGAAAGATCAGCGTGGGCTCCGAAGGCCATCCGCAGGTCACGCTCGACCAACCGCTCGACTTCTACCAGAAGCCGCGCGATGGCGAGCCCGCGGTGGCGAAGGTGGACCCGAAGCAGGTCGAGATCTGGGCGCGGGAGACCGAGATCTCGAAGGACGGCCCGGCGGCCCGCGAAGGCGGCAAGTGGCGCGTCGTGGCCGGGAAATTCCAGACCCGCGACCAGGCAATGCAGCTGAACCGCGTGCTGCGCGCGAACGGCTATCCCGCGGAGGTCGGAAGGAGCGGCGACGTGCCGGCCGTGATCGTCCCGGGCCTTGCGGGAGAGGCCGAGGCGCGCGCGCTCATGGCGAACCTGCGCACGATCCCGGGCGTGCTCGGGCCCACGGTGCTGGCGCCGTAAAGGAACTTCGCCGGCGCGGGACATGTCCATCGGGGGTCTCGCTTGGCGGCGAGACTTTCGCAGTTGGGGCAGACAATTGGGGGCGCTTTCGCGCCCTCTTTTTTTTTTCGATTCCGCTGGCGAAGGCGGGGGATTTTCCGGGAAAATCGGCAATCCGCACGGCAATCCGCAATGGCAGACCTGCTTTCCAACCTCAACCCCGAGCAACGCAAGGCCGTCACGCTTCCCCGCGAGTGCGCGCTCATCCTCGCGGGCGCGGGCAGCGGCAAGACGCGCGTCCTCACCACCCGCATCGCCCACCTGATCCAGTCGGGCGAGGTGAGCCCGTCGGGCATCCTGGCGGTCACCTTCACGAACAAGGCCGCCCGCGAGATGCTCACGCGGCTCTCCGCGATGCTCCCGATCAACACGCGCGGCATGTGGGTGGGGACGTTCCACGGTTTGTGCAACCGCCTGCTGCGCACGCATTTTCGCGATGCGGGCCTGCCGCAGCTCTTCCAGATCCTCGATTCGGGCGACCAGCTGGCGCTCATCAAGCGTCTCGCGAAGGCGCAGGGCCTGGACGAGGAGAAGTACCCGCCGCGCCAGCTCCAGCAGTTCATCAACATGTCGAAGGAATCGGGCCAGCGCGCGAATGCGGTCGAGGCCACCGACGACTTCACGCGGCGCATGGTCCAGTTCTACGCGGACTACGACGCGCAGTGCACGCGCGAGGGCGTGGTCGATTTCGCGGAGCTGCTGCTGCGCACGTTCGAGACACT
>DATBEA010000044.1:0-5874 GCA_036276215.1 Usitatibacter sp. | reverse complement strand
CGATGTCCCCGAGGTCCAGGTCATACGCGCTGGTCAACCGCGATTGCAGGAAGGCATAGGCGCCGGTGGTGGCGACCACGCCGACGACGACGAGCGGGGGGAGCAGCCAGAGGAGAAGCCGCCCCTTAAGGCTTCTCACTCTTCCAGGCCTCGACCAGGTAGCCCAGCCCGCGGATCGTCCGGATGCGGATTCCCGCGGGCTCGAGCTTGGCGCGCAGCCTCGAGATGTGCACCTCGACCGCGTTGGCCGTCATGGGCTCGTCCCACGAGGCGATGGCGCTCGAGATCTGGTCCTTGCCGATGATGGCCTCGACGTTGGAGAAGAGATGCGTGAGGATCGCGAGCTCGCGCTGCGAGAGGTCGAGCGGCGCCCCGTTCACGAGCGCGCGCTTCTTCGCGAGGTCGATGGTGAGCGGGCCGTGCTCGACCACGCGCGCCTTCATCACGCGGCTGCGGCGCTCGAGCGCGGACACGCGGGCCGTGAGCTCTTCCGTGGCGAAGGGCTTGGCGAGGTAGTCGTCGGCGCCCAGCGACAGGCCCTGCACGCGATCGCTCACGGCGTCTCGCGCGGTGAGCACGAGCACGGCCTGGTTGCCGCCGTGCGCGCGGAAGCGTTTCAACCACGTGAAGCCGTCCACGCGCGGCAGGCCGATGTCGAGGATCACGAGGTCGATCTCCGCGACCTTCAGGGTCGTGTCGGCCGCCTCGGCGCTGCCGACCGAATCGGCGACGTGGCCTTCGCGGCGGAGAGTCTCCGTGAGGCCGTTGGCGAGGATGGGGTCGTCTTCCACGATGAGCACGCGCATGTGCGGATGATACGGCCAGGAGCGCCCGCGCAGTAACAGATTCACGCAAGTTTGCTGCGGCATATTCAGCCGCGCACTAAAGGTTTTTTTGGATGAATCCGCTGAAGCCCCCGTCCTCGGTCGAGGCCCTCTACGCCCTGGTCTTCGCCATCTGCGTCCTGGTGGCGCTTTTCCTGCTGACCGGCTGAAGGGCGCTAGGAGGCTTGCGCGTTGCGCGTGCGCATCTGCGCGAGCCACGAGGCGGGCAGCGCGATGTTCAGGCCCGCGCCGAGCTTGTGCGACGTGGTCGCGACGCCGACCAGGTGGCCGTATTCGTCGAGCACCGCGCCGCCGCTTCCCGCCGGGGCCACCGGCATGGACAGCTCGATCACGCGGCCGTTGGGCGTGGCGCGTATCGACTTCACCTTGCCCTCGGTGAGCGCGACCTCGCCGGCCGGGTTGGCGCCGAGCGCATAGACCGTGTCGCCCGCGCGCGGCTCGTCGGGCGCGATCGCGAGCGAGCGCGCGGCAAGCCCCGGGATCGCCATGCGGCAGAGGTCGAGCACCTCGTCGGTCACGTCGAGCGTGGCCGAGTGGGAATCGGCGCCCACGCGCACCACGAGCTGCGAGTTTCCATGGATCCCGTGGCACGTCGTCACCATCGAATCGGGCTGCACCGAGAGCGCCAGCCCCACGGGGACGGCCCTCCCGGACATCTCGTAGCTCATCACGGGCCCCACGGACTTCAACGTGGCCGCGAGGATCTGCGCGGAGGAAAGCTTCTGGGGCGGCGGCGGCGGCGCGGGCCTGGGCGCCTCGGCGACCGGGGCGGGAGCGGGCTTCTCGCCGTGCATGCCCACCGCGATCGCCGCGACCACGGCCACGACCAAGGCGGCCGCCACGCCCGCCATGAGCTTGCGCCGGTCGGGCGGGGGCTCTTCGCCGCCCTCGAGGACGATGTCCGGCGCCGCGGCCTGCTCGCGGGCGGCGGCCTTCTCGGCGGCGCTGAGGAGCGAGGCGTCGTAGGCGGCGCGGCGCTTGGGATTGGAGAGGACCTCGAAGGCCTCGTGCACCAGGACCTGCCCGTTGGGATCGGGCGGCGCGGCGCGCTGGAGCTCGGCCACGCGGCGCTGGTGGGCGATGCCGATGTCCAGGTCGTTCGCGTCCCGCGGCACGCCGAGGATCTCGTACAGGCTCTTCTTGGGGCTCGCCATGGCCGCCATGATCCGGCTTTGCGCCGCTTCGCGCAATAATGGGCCGATGACCCGCCACCTGGCGCTTATCGGGGCCGCGCTCCTGCTGGGGGCGTGCGCCACGACTTTCGACCTGGAGGGGCATCGTGGCACGCGGGGGCTCCGGCCCGAGAACACGCTCCCCGCGTTCGCCAGGGCCCTGGAGATCGGCGTCGATACCCTCGAGCTCGACACCAACGTCACGCGCGACGGCGTGGTGATCGTCATGCACGACACGAGGCTGAACCCCGACGTCGCCCGGGGTCCCGACGGACGTTGGCTCGAAGCGCGCGGGCCGGCGGTGCACGAGCTCACGTATGCCGAGCTGTCCCGATATGACGTGGGTCGCCTGAAACCCGGCACGCGCTACGCGGCGGGCTTCCCCGACCAGGCCGCGGTCGATGGCACCCACGCCCCGCGACTCGCGGACGTCTTCGCGCTCGTGCGCGCCTCGGGCGATCGCAAGGTGCGCTTCAACATCGAGACCAAGATCTCGCCGCTCGCGCCTTCGGAAGCGCTACCTCCCGAGGAATTCGCGCGGCGGCTGGTGCGCGAGATCCGCGACGGCGGCATGGCGCGGCGCTCGACGATCCAGTCCTTCGACTGGCGAACGCTCGCCGTCGTGCAGCGCATCGCGCCCGAGATCCCCACCGTGTACCTCACCTCGCAGCAGAAGTGGAGCGACACGGTGTGCACGGGCGATGCGGGCGGAACGCCAGCCATCGATCCTGCCGCGTGCGGGGAATCGCCTTGGACCGCGCCCGTGCAGCTTCGCAAGGAGGGCTCGGTCCCGCGGATGGTGAACGCCGCGGGTGGGTCGATCTGGTCGCCGTACTACCAGGACGTCGACGCGGCGAAGCTGAAGGAAGCGCACGACCTCGGCATTTCCGTCGTCGTATGGACCGTGAACGACCCGGCGCAGATGAAGCGCCTGGTGGAGATGGGCGTGGATGGCCTCATCACGGATCGCCCCGACGTTTTCCGCGAGGCGCTCGGCCGACCCTAGCGTGGCCGCGTGAAATCCCGTCCCGACATGGGCATCGCGCGACAATAGGCGCCCATCGTGCGGTTCACGTCCTTTCCGGCCTGGACCTGCACGCGGAGCAACTCGTTCACGGCGGCGAAGAACGCCAGGTAGGTATCCGGGTACCTCTCGTGGTAGCGCATCCAGATCTGGTCGGGTCCCAGGCCCGACACGGTTTTCGCGAAATCGCGGAAGCCGGGCTCGACCCAGTCGTACTCCTGGCTAAAAAGCGCTGCCGAAACGCAATGGTCGGTCGTGTATGCGACGACCTCTCCAGAGAAGTCGTTGGGCATGCGCTGCGGGTGGAACCAGAAGTAGGAGTGGGCGAACTCGTGAGCGAGAGTGGCGAAGGCGCCCATCGGCGAGGCATCCGCGCCCGAGGCGTCGGAGAGAGGAAACGCATAGGTGAGCTCCAAACGCCGGCCCGAAATCGCCCAATGGGTCCACATGACATCGATGGGCCGCCGCTGGGGAGAGACGAGGATACGGAAGTCCCGGCCGCCGCTGTCCGGGTAGGCGGCGCGAAGGATCGCAAGCATGGCGTCGAATTTCGAATCGACCTCGGCGCCGTGCTCGCGCGACCAGGCTTCCACGGTCGGCGCGAATTCCGCCGTCGCATCCAGGGAGAGCGACCAGTCGCCGCGCGCGACCGAATGGACGCTGCGCACCGGGCCGCGCGCGGGCTCGCCTTCGCCCTTCCACCAGGTGAAGGTCTGGTAATAGTGCACGCCGAAAAAATGGCGGTGGAGGTTGCCCATGGCGTGGGTGGTCACATCCGTGAGATGCGGCACATAGCGATCGAGGTTTTCCAGGGCGCTGGTCACGCAGCCGCAGAGAAGGAACGCGGTTCCCAGGAGGCAACCCAAGCGGCTGAAGAGGGCTCCGGGCCGCGCCGCTTCAATCGGCGTCCTCCGGGGACCGCGTGACTCCATCGTCACGCCACGCGTGAACGTCCGCGGCGCTCGTCCGCGAATGCCAGGATCACGAGCGAGACCACGAAGAAGATTCCCGTGAGGAGGATCGCGAGGCGGTGGTTGCCTCCCGTGACCCATGTCACGGCGCCGTAGGTGAGCGGCCCGAGGATCGCGGCCAAGCGTATCGCCACGCCCCAGAGCCCGAAGAACTCCGCGCTGCGGTCGGCCGGCGAGAGGTACGCCACGAGCGCGCGCCCCGCGGACTGGCTCGATCCCATGCACAGGCCCGCGATGTTCGCGGCAACCCAGAACGTCGCGACCGTGGTCGAGAAATACGCGATCACCACCATCGCCACCCAGCCCACGATCGTCACGCGAAGCGCGGCGGTCTTCCCGATGCGATCCTGCGCGTAGCCGAAGCCGAAGGCGCCGATCGCGGCGGTGACGTTCACCACGATCACGAGGATGATCGTGTCCTGGGTCTTGAAGCCCATCACCTGCTCGGCGTAGATCGCGGCCAGCGCGATGACCGTCGCCACGCCGGCCTGGTAGAACACGCCGCACGCGAAGACGAGGAGGAGGTCCTTGTAGCGGCCCGCCGAGCGCGCCGTTTCCATGAGCCGCGCCATCGCCGCGCGCGCACCCGGGACCTCCATCGGCCGCGCGCGCTCCTTCAGCCACAGGAACGTGGGCAGCGCCGCGAGGCCGTAGATCGCCGCGGTGATGACCATCGTTCCCGGCACGGCTTGCGCCGAGGTCGAGCCGCGCGCCTCGGCCGTCATCACCCACGCGAGCGAGAGGACCAGGGCGAGGATGCCGCCGAAATAGCCGAGGCTCCAGCCCCAGCCCGACACCTTGCCGAGCGCCTCGGGCCGCGAGATCTCCGGCAGGAACGCGGCGACCAGGTTCTCGCCCATGGAGTACGCGACGTTCGAGACCACGATGAAGATCACCGCGAAGGTCACCGCGCCCGCGCCGGACCACGCGAGGGCGACCGTGCCCGCGACGCACACCACGGTGGAGATCGCGAGGAGCCGCTTCTTCGCCGCGTGCGCATCGGCCCAGGCTCCGAGCGGCGGGCCGATCACCATTACGACCGCATAGGAGATCGAGAGCGCCACGGTCCACGCGAATGTCGCCCACTCGGCGTTGCGCGCGATCACCGACACGAAGTAGGCGTTGAACACGGCGGTGAGCACGACCGTCGTGTAGCCGGAATTGGCGAAGTCGTACATCGCCCACGCGAACACCTCGCGGCGCGCGACGCCGGGGTTGAGGGACGGCGATTGGGCCGCGGTCACTTGTCCGGCCAGGGTTTCATGGTGGCGAGGAGCGCCTGCGCCTCCTCGAGCGAGCGGTCGCGGCTCGCGCGCAGGTCCTCGAGCGAGAGCGGCACGGGGCTGTCCGGAGCGACGCCCTCGCCCTCGATGTGCTTGCCGTTGGAGAGCACGAAGCCCACCTCGCTGTACGCGAGCTCGCCGCCGCCGGGAATGCGCGCGTAGCCGAGGAAGGCGAGGAGGCATCCGCAGCTGGGCTGGCCGACGACCTTGGCCCTTCCCGCGGCCTGCATCGTGCCCGCGAAGAGCTCGCTCGCGCTCGCGCTCCCGGCATTCTCCAGGACCACCACCGGGCCCCGGTAGGCATTCCTGTCGCCCTCGACCAGGCGCTTCAGCTTGATGATCTCGATCATCCCGAAGAAGAGCGACACGGGCTCGCCCGAGCGCGTGATCACCTGGCCCAGCTCGGTGCGCTCGGGGAAGAAGCGCTCGAGGAGCATGTTCACCGCCTGCGCCGAGCCGCCCGGGTTGTTGCGAAGGTCGATGACGAGGCCGGGCGTGCCCTTGAGGTCGTCGATTGCGGAAAGCGCCCGGTAGGCCGTGCCGAGCGTCCACTCGGAGAACTGCATGTAGCCGTAGCCC
>DATBEA010000043.1:0-5499 GCA_036276215.1 Usitatibacter sp. | reverse complement strand
CACCAGCGCCCCAAGATCGACGAATACGGCAACTCGCTCTTCTGCGTGCTGCACGTGCCCGAGGTCCAGGGCGACGACGTCGAAGTGGGCGAGATCGACATCTTCGTGGGACCCAACTACATCCTCTCGGTGCGCCAGCGCACCCAGCACGGCTTCGGCGAGGTGCGCGCGCGCGCCGAGAGCGAGCCGGAGCTGCTGAAGAACGGCTCGGGCTTCGTCTTCTACGCGCTCATGGACAACGTGGTGGACCGCTACTTCCCGCTGGTGGACCAGCTCGAGGTGGAGCTGGAGAAGATCGAGGAGCGCATCTTCGCGGGCGACTCGGCCAAGGCCAACATCCAGGCGCTCTACGCCTTGAAGCACAAGGGCATGATCATCCGGCACGCCGTCGAGCCGCTCATCGAGGCCGTGCACAAGCTCTATGGCGGGCGGGTTCCGCAGGTCTGCGCCGGGACGCAGGAATACTTCCGCGACGTGTACGACCACCTGCTGCGCGTGAGCCAACAGCTGGATGGGCTGCGCGACATGGTGATCACGGCGATGCAGGTGAACCTCTCGATGATCTCGCTCTCGGAGAACGAGGTCACCAAGCGGCTCGCGGCCTATGCCGCGCTGGTCGCGGTGCCCACGATGGTGGCGGGAATCTACGGCATGAACTTCAAGAACATGCCCGAGCTCGACTGGAGCCTGGGCTATCCCATGTCGATCGCGATCATGATGGCCATCGACGTGTACCTGTTGATCAAGTTCCGCCGCACCGGCTGGCTATGAGGCGCGCTCGCCCGCGGCCTCCTCGAGAAGCCAGGACCTGAAGGATCTCACCGCGGGATCCTGCGCGGCGGCATCCGGCGTGACCAGGTAGTACGCATAACCGGTGGGCGCGGCGATTCCGAACGGCACCACGAGCCGCTTGGCCTTTATCTCCGGAGTGAGGAGCGACCTGATCGCGAGGGTCACGCCGAGCCCTTCCAGCGCCGCGTCGAGCGCCAGCGCCGCGTCGCCGAAGTGCGGCCCGCGCGTGGCGTCGATCCCGCTCACGCCCGCAAGCCCGAGCCAGTCGCCCCAGCTCGGACGGGCGCCCTCTTCCACCACCGTGTCGTCGTGCAGCAGCGTGTGGTGGCGCAGGTCTTCGGGCGCGCGAAGCGGGTGCGCGCCCCCCAGGAGCTTCGGGCTGCACACCGGCACGTAGACGGCGGAGAACACCTCGTCGGCACGCGCGCCCGGATAGTGGCCGGAGCCGAAACGCACCATGGCGATCGGCGCATGCGCGGGGGCATCCACCTCGGGCACCGAGCCGGAATCGCCGTCGCCCCCGTCCACCATCTCCTGGCGGCTCGCGAGATGCAGCTCGATCTCCGGGTGCGCCTCGGCGAAGCGCCCGAGGCGCGGCACCAGCCAGCGCGCCGCGAAATTGGGCGGCGAGACCACCGCGAGCGCATGCGTCTGCTCGCGCTCGCGCGCTCGCTGCACCGCAGCATGAAGCGCGTCCAGGCCCTCGCGCACCTTGGGCAGCATCGCATGCGCTTCGCCGGTGAGCTCCAGGGCCCTGGTGAGCCGCACGAAGAGCGGCGCGCCCAGGTGGTCCTCGAGCAGCTTCACCTGGTGGCCGATGGCTCCCGGAGTGACGTGGAGCTCCCGCGAGGCCTTCTTGAAGCTCAGGTGGCGCGCCGCCGCCTCGAAGGCACGCAGCGCGTTCAGGGGTGGAAGCCGGCCGTTGTTTCGGGGCATGAAGCAATGTTCCTCGTCCGTTGCAGGAAAACAAATCGGTTGTTGCAGCGCAACATGATCACTATATTTCCTCCAAGGGCCCCGTTTCAAGCCCCTGGAGGTAACAAATGAATCCCATCCACGACTATCCCGAGTTCATCCCGGTGGAAGCGCACGTCCGCCGAGCCCACCTGGAGCGCGCGGCCCACATCGGCCACCTCTTCGGCGTCGCGACCGAGCGAATCCTGAAGGCGCTCAAGCACGCGGCGATCGCCTTCGGCGACGGGCTCGCCGCGGAGCGCGAGCGCCGGGCGATCGAAGCCGACGTGTTCCTGAGGCGCTCCGCCCCGCACCGCTAGCACCGCAGGCGCGGCACAATGCGGGCATGGCCGCCAGCTCCGTGCTCTTCCTGCCGGGCCTCCTCGAGGACGCCGAGGTCTTCGCGCCCCAGATCGCAAAGCTGCGCAGCCGGGCGCCCTGCTCGGTTGCCGACCTCACCGGGCAGGATTGCATCCCGGCCATGGCCGACGAGGCCCTGCGAGAGGCCCCTCACGGGCGCATCTGCCTCGTGGGCCATTCGATGGGCGGCTACGTCGCCCTCGAGATCCTGCGCAAGGCGCCCGAGCGCGTCGAGCGCGTCGCCTTCCTGAACACCCACGCCCGCCCCGACACCGAGGAGGCCACGCAGAACCGCCGCCGGCTGATGGCGCTCGCCGAAAAGGATTTCCCTTCGGTCATCGACACCCTGATGCCCAAGCTCGTCACGGAGGCGCACCAGGCGGACCAGGCGCTGCGCGGCACCATCACGGAGATGGCGCTCGGCGTGGGCAAGGAGGGCTTCATGCGGCAGCAGGCGGCCATCATCGGGCGCATCGACAGCCGGCCGCACCTGGGGCGGATCGGCTGCCCCGCGATGGTCGTGGCGGCGCGCCATGACCAGCTGATGCCGCTTCCGATCCTCGAGGAGCTCGCCGCCGGGATCCGCGGTGCGCGGCTCGAGGTGGTCGATGACTCGGGCCACGTGTCGCCGCTGGAGCAACCGGAGGAGGTCGCGCAATTGCTGCTGGGGTGGCTTTCGGCTTGAACTCCGCGGGCGCGGGCCGATCCTACGGCCACGCCGCCCAAAGGAGAACACAACAATGCTGCTGCTGAGCCCCCTCATCGCCCTCATCGCGGGCATCCTCATCCTGATCATGCCGCGCCTTCTCAACTACATCGTCGCCATCTACCTCATCGCGGTCGGCCTGATCGGACTGCTGGGCGGGGTGAAGTTCTGACACACTCGCGGGGATGACCCCGCTGCCTGCCCTTTCCCTGCTGGAAACCCGGGTGCTCGGCGTGCTGCTCGAGAAGCAGCACACCGTCCCGGACACCTATCCGCTCACGCTGAACGCGCTCGTCTCCGGCTGCAACCAGAAGACCAGCCGCGACCCCGTGATCGAGGCCTCCGACGCCGAGGTCCAGGCGGCCATCGACCGGTTGAAGTCCCTCTCGCTCGTGATGGAGTCGAGCGGCGGGCGCGTGATGCGCTACGCGCAGAACGCCGCCAAGGGAATCGGCGTTCCCCCGCAGTCGGCGGCCCTGCTCGCGGTGCTGTTCCTTCGCGGGCCGCAGACGGCCGGGGAGCTGCGCATCAACAGCGAGCGGCTGCACAAGTTCGGCGACATCCTCTCGGTGGAGGCTTTCCTGAACGAGCTCGCCGAACGCAAGGAAGGCGCGCTGGTGGTGGAGCTCGCCAAGGCGCCCGGAGCGCGCGAGACGCGCTGGGCCCATCTGCTTTCGGGCGAGCCCACAGGAGATGCCGCCCCGGCGAAGGCGGGCGCGCCATTCGCGGACGGAGACGTCACCGTGAGCGAGCTCGCCTCCCTGAAATCGCGCATCGATCGCCTCGAGGCCGAGGTGGCGCGGCTGCGGGAGACGATCGCCCGGCTTTCCAGCTCGCTGGGCGATTCCCCGGGCCCGAGCTAGCGGTCCAAGGGACTCACCACGCCGCGGCCGCCGCGGTTCAGCACGTGGGTATAGATCATGGTGGTGCTCACGTCCTTGTGGCCCAGCAGCTCCTGCACCGTGCGGATGTCGTAGCCGGCTTCCATCAGGTGCGTGGCGAAGGAATGGCGGAGCGTGTGGGAGTGGACCGGCTTCGTGATGCCCACCTTCAAGGACGCGCGCTTCAACGCCCGTTGGAACGTCTGGCCGTAGACATGGTGGCGACGGCGAATGCCGGTACGCGGATCGGTCGAAATGTGATCCTGCGGAAAGACCCAGTGCCAGGCCCACGACTTCGCGGCGCCCGGATTCTTCACGCCGTATGCATAGGGGAGCTCGACGCCTGCGATGTCCCGCGCGCGGTCGGCATCATGAACGCGCCGAACGCCGGCCAGGTGCGCCGACATGTCGTCGAGAAGCGATGCGGGAAAGACCGTGATTCGATCCTTGCCGCCCTTGCCCTGGCGCACGACGACCTCACGCCGCGCCAGCTCCACGTCCTTTACGCGAAGCTGCAGGCATTCCTCGAGGCGCAACCCCGTGCCGTACATGAGGCGCGCCATGAGGGCGTGCGTGCCTTCGAGGCGCGCAAGCAGCGCGTGGGCTTCCATGCGCGTCAGCACGACGGGCAGGCGGCGTGGCACTCGCGCACGCACGATTCCCGATAGCCAGGGCAGCTCCATCCGCAGAACCCTCTTGTAGAGGAAGAGCAGCGCCGCGAGCGCCTGGTTCTGCGTGGAAGCCGCGACATTGCGTTGGTTGGCCAGCGCGGAAAGGAATGCCGAGATGTGCGTTCCACCGAGGTCACGCGGATGGCGCTTGCCGTGAAAAAGGACATAGCGCCGGACCCAATGGACGTACACCTCCTCCGTGCGCCGGCTGTAGTGAAGCGTGCGCAGGTGATAGCGCAGCGAATCAAGGAGACGGACCTGCTGCGGCAGGGTGGGTATCGCCGCTTCTTCCGGCGGAACAGGCGCTTCGGACATCGTCGTCACCTAGGGAACAGCAACGACTTTCCAACGCATATCAAAGGCTTGAAGTTGACTGGCTCCAGGACCCGGACGACAATCCTTGCATCTATTAATCCAGGATCGTTTTTATTGGTCAACTTGTCCAATAAGAACTGTCCACCTAATACAAGTTAGCCGTCATGTGGATACACGAGGGACTCGACGAGCGGGGAAAGTTGCACTACTTCGAGATAAGCTCGCTCGTGACGCGCTACTTCGCATACCGATATGCCGCATCCATTCCGGGCGTCGAGATAGTGAAGAAGCCTCGACTATGGCGCTTCGGCGATGACGAGGTCTTTTGCGTTTTCCGATTCCGCGGGAAGACTATTGAGATCTGGGAGCCCTATGGCGATAACACCCGGTTTCACATCGGAGCAAGTCCTCCGGGCTGGTGCCCGGAGCTCGAACTTGTTAGGGACACATTTGCGTCACGCGGCATACTCAAGTTTCCCCAGCACGCGCGGTTTCTTCGCGCAGCAACTTACTTGGTCGCGATCTCGGCACTTGTGTTCTCCGCATACGTTGTCGCGACCGTTTGTCGACTCATGTTCTCGTCATAGCGGGCACACATGACGGCTAACAATGCGTTGGAGCGGTCCGAGGAGCACGACGGGCCGCGTCTGGCCGCGGCCGAACCATTATCGCCGGCCGCTCAACTAGATCGTTAGCCGTCATGTGGATACACGAGGGACTCGACGAGCGGGGAAAGTTGCACTACTTCGAGATAAGCTCGCTCGTGACGCGCTACTTCGCATACCGATATGCCGCATCCATTCCGGGCGTCGAGATAGTG
>DATBEA010000042.1:0-2657 GCA_036276215.1 Usitatibacter sp. | reverse complement strand
GACACGCGGCGCCTAATGTATAACCATGTAGTTATACAACCTTGAGGTTATCGACTGCCACGCCCATGAACGCCGCCCAGCGCCTCGACACGACTTTCGCCGCCCTTGCCGATCCCACGCGCCGCGCGATACTCGCGCGCCTCGCCTCGGGAGACGCGTCGGTGACCGAGCTCTCGCGCCCGTTCGACATGAGCCAGCCGGCCATCTCCAAGCACTTGAAGGTGCTGGAGCGTGCAGGGCTCATCTCTCGCGGGCGCGACGCGCAGAAGCGGCTTTCGCGCATCGAGGGCGGCCCGCTCGAGGACGCCTCGGCGTGGCTGGAGAAATACCGCCGGTTCTGGGAGCGGCGCTACGAGCGCCTCGATGCGCTCCTCGACGAGCTCAAGGCCGAAAGCATCGGAACCCACCGCGCGAAGCGCAGGAAAGGAAAGTGATGAAGAATTCGCAAACGCTGGAGCTTGTCGCCCAGGGCGACCGCGAGATCGTGATCACGCGGGATTTCGACGCACCGGCGAAGCTGGTCTTCCGCGCGCTGGCGGAGCCCGCGCTCGTGCGCCGGTGGATGCTGGGGCCCGGCGACTACGACATGCCCGTGTGCGACATCGACTTCCGGGTCGGCGGCTCGTACAAGTACCTATGGAAGAGCGTCAAGGACGGCAGCGAGATGGTCCTCGCGGGCGCGTTCCGCGAAATCGTCCCCGGGAAGCGCATCGTGAGGACGGAGCGTTTCGAAGCGCGGGGCTGGTCGCCGGGAGACTCGGTGGGCACGGTGGTCCTCACCGAAAACGCCGGAAAGACCACGATGCAGACCACGATGCTCTACGAGTCGAAGCAGGTGCGCGACGGGATGCTCAAGTCGGGCATGAAGGAAGGCGTGGCGATGAGCTACGACCGCCTCGAGGAAGTGGTCGCGGCGTAGGGCCTACTCGAGGCTCGAGCGGTCGAGCGTGGCGAGCGCGTCCTCGTCGAGGCGGATCCTCGCGGCGCCCGCGATGTCGTCGAGCTGGGCCACCGAGGTCGCGCTCACGATCGGCGCGGCGATCGAAGGCTGCGCCAGGATCCACGCGATCGACACCTGCGCGGGCGTCGCACCCACGCGCCTGGACACGTCGTCCAGCGCCGCGAGAACCCTCATGCCGCGGTCGCCCTCGAAATACTTCTTGAGGCCGTGGGCGCGCGCCCGGCCCTCGATGTCGGCGAGCTTGCGGTACTTGCCCGAGAGGAATCCCTTGGCGAGCCCGAAGAACGGAATGACCGAGAGCCCGAGCTCGAGGGCCACCGGCTGGTAGTCGCGCTCGAACTGCGCGCGGTCGTAGAGGTTGAACTCGGGCTGCAGGGTGTCGTAGCGCGGGATGCCCAGGCGCTTGCTCGCCTCGACCGATTCACGCAGCCGGGCCGGCGAATAGTTCGACGCACCGATCGCACGCACGCTTCCGGAGGTGACGAGCGAGGAGAGCGCTTCGAGCGTCTCCTCGACGGGCGTGGCCAGGTCGTCCTGGTGCGTCTGGTAGAGGTCGATATGGTCGGTCTGCAGGCGCTTCAACGACGCCTGCGCGTTCTCGAGCACCTGCGAGCGCTTGATCCCCTTGGTCTCGTCCGAGCCCATGCCCACCTTGGTGGCGATGAGCACCTTGCCGCGCTTGCCGCTTTTCTTGAGCCACCTGCCGATGATCGTCTCGGACTCGCCGCCCGTGTGCCCGGGAACCCAGCGCGAGTAGCTGTTGGCGGTGTCGATCGTGTTGAAGCCCAGATCGACGAAGCGGTCGAGGATCGCGAAGGAGGTGCTCTCGTCGGCCGTCCAGCCGAAGACGTTGCCGCCGAGCACCAGGGGCGCGGTGTGAAGCCCGGAACCGCCAAGGGGTCGCATGTCCATCTAGTCGAATCTCACGATCTCGACCCAGTTGGCGCCTTTGCCGGCCGGGTACTTGCCGGCAAGCTCGAGTGCGCCGCTCGAGGGGTCGATGGAATGAAGGGAAACCGTCCGTGATTTCTCGCCGCTCGCCACGAGGTAGCGCCCTTTCGGATCGATCGCGAATCCGCGCGGCTGCTTCTCCGTCGGGGTGCTCGCGAGGTAGGTGAGCTTGCCCGTCGCGCCGTCGACGGCGAGGGCGGCGATCGTGCTGGTGGTGCGCTCGGATGCGTACATGAACCTTCCGTCCGGGGTCATATGGATGTCGGCGGCCCAGATGTCGTTGTCGAGGTTGCGCGGTGGCGGCGCGTCCGGGCCGCCCACGGGGCCGCGTGGGGCGCCGGGGACGAGCTTGCTGTCCGGGGGCAGCGCCTTGACCGAGCTGGATTCCGACAGCAGGCCCGTCGATGGATCGATCGCGAACGTGGTGATCGTGGCATGCAGCTCGCTCAGCACGTAGAGGAACCTGCCGTCGCGCGACGTGACGAAGTGGCGCGGTCCCGTCATCGGCTTCATGAGGAACACCGCGGGCGTGCTCGACGTGAGCCGGCCCGTGCTCGCGTCGAAGTCGAACTGGAAGATCTCGTCGCTGCCGAGCGTAGGGACGTAGGCGTGCCTGTTGGCCTCGTCCACGCGGATCGAATGCGGGTGGCGGCCGACCGGGATCACCTGCAGCGGCGCCGACACGCGCCCATCGGCGTCGATCGCATTCACCGAGACGACATGCGCCCCGTAGGAAGCGCCGAAG
>DATBEA010000041.1:0-3865 GCA_036276215.1 Usitatibacter sp. | reverse complement strand
TCCCTCCGCGAGGCAGCGCGCAAGCCGCCCGGCCGGGTCCGAAGCGTAGTCGCGGTAGTACCCGTCGCGCTCACCCGTCACCAGCACGTGCGCGGCGTGGTGCCAGTCGTCGTTCCATTGCGCGGTCGCGTGCGGATGGCCGCTCGCGGGGTCGAGCAGGCTCGCTTCGTTGCGGTCGTTCTCGAGCACGAGGTGCACGTGGCGGCCGTGGCCCGGGCCCGCCGCGATGGCGCGGGCGATCTCCTCGACGATGTGCACGGGCGAATCGTCGGCGATGGCGTGGATCGCATCCAGGCGCAGGCCATCCAAATGGAATTCCTCGACCCAGTAGAGCGCGTTGTGCACGTAGAAGTCGCGCACCACGCGCGAGCCTTCGGCGTCGAAGTTGATGGCGGCACCCCACGGCGTCTGGTGCGCGGGATTGAAGAACTGCGGCGCGTACTCGTGGAGGAGATTGCCTTCCGGCCCGAAGTGGTTGTACACGCAGTCGAGCAGCACCATGAGGCCGCGCTCGTGGGCCGCGACCACGAAGCGCTTCATGTCGTCGGGCGTGCCATAAGCCGCATCGGGCGCGAAGGGCAGCACGCCGTCGTAGCCCCAGCCGCGCCGTCCCGCGAAATCGGCCACGGGCATGAGCTCGACCGCGGTCACGCCGCTCGCCGCGAGATGATCGAGCTTCGCCGCGGCCGCGGCGAACGTGCCCTCGGGCGTGAACGTGCCCAGGTGCAGCTCGTAGACCACCGCCTCGTGCCACGGCCGGCCCTGCCATGCGTCGTCGGTCCATTCGAAGGCGCGGGGGTCCACGAGCACGCTGGGCTCGGCCACGTCCCACGGGTTGAATCGCGACGCGGGATCGGGAACCCGCCGATCGTTGGCGAGCCGGAACGCGTAGGGGGTGCCGGCGGGAATGCCCTCGACGCGCACCGCGTGCCAGCCGTCGCCTTGCGAAGCCATCTCCACCAGGCGCGGGCTCTCGCGGCCGATCTCCACGCGCACGGCCTCGCTCGCGGGCGCCCAGAGCCGGAAGCGGGCGCCGCCTCCGGCCATCTCCGAGCCGAAGGGCATCGAATGCGCGCGGTTCATGCGCCGCCCGGCACTTCGCGCAGCAGCACCAGCGAACGGCCCTGCAAGGGGTAGGTGCCCTGCGGGGACATTCGATCCTGCGGCGGTTCTCCCGAATCCGTGGATGTATCGACCTCGGTGCGCCAGTGGATGCCGGCGCCCGGGTCGGGAAGCTTGAAGTCGATCACGTCGTGGTGCGCGTTGAAGAGCACGAGGTAGCTCGCGTCGACCAGCTGGCGCCCGCGCTCGTCGCTTTCGGGCAGCGCTTCGCCATAGAGCCACATGCCCAGCGAGCGGGCGAACTCCTTCTCCCATTCCTCGGAGGTCATCTCGTTGCCGTCGGGCTTGAACCAGGCCACGTCCTTCCTGCCCTGCTCGCCCACGACGACGCCGAGGAAGAAATCCCGGCGGCGAAAGATGGGGTGCGCCTTGCGCAGCCGGATCATCTTCTTGGTGAAGTTGAGCAGCGACCAGCGCGCGTCGTCCCAGTACCAGTCGTGCCAGTTGATCTCGTTGTCCTGGCAGTAGGCGTTGTTGTTGCCCTGCTGCGTGCGGCCTACCTCGTCGCCCGCAAGCAGCATCGGCACGCCCTGCGAGAGCAGCAGCGTGGCGAGGAAGTTGCGCTTCTGCTGCTCGCGCAGCGCGTTGATCGCGGGGTCGTCGGTGGGGCCCTCGACGCCGCAGTTCCACGAGAGGTTGTTGGTGTTGCCGTCGCGATTTTCCTCGCCGTTGGCCTCGTTGTGCTTCTCGTTATAGGAGACGAGGTCGTTCAGCGTGAAGCCGTCGTGCGCGGTGATGAAGTTCACGCTCGCCGTGGGGCCGCGGTCGTTCTGGCCGAAGAGGTCGTGGGAGCCCGTGAGGCGCCCGGCGAAGTCCCCGATCAACCCGCCGTCGCCCTTCCAGTAGGCGCGCATCGTGTCGCGATACTGGTCGTTCCACTCGGCCCAGCCGGGCGGGAAATGGCCCACCTGGTAACCGGTGTCGCCGAGGTCCCAGGGCTCGGCGACGAGGAGCTTGGGCGAGATCACGGGGTCCTGGCGAAGCACCGCGAAGAACGGCGAGAAGGCGTCGAACTGCGGGCTGTCGCGGGCGAGCGTGGAAGCCAGGTCGAAGCGGAAGCCGTCCACGTGCATCTCGCTCACCCAGTAGCGCAGCGAGTCGACCACGAGCTGGAGCACGCGCGGATTGCGCATGTCGAGCGAATTCCCGCACCCGGTGAAGTCCGCCGTGTGGCGCTTCTCCTGGCCCAGCCGGTAGTAGGCGTGGTTGTCGATGCCGCGAAACGACAGGGTCGGGCCCTTCTCGTTGCCCTCGCCCGTGTGGTTGTACACCACGTCGAGGATCACCTCGAAGCCCGCCGAGTGCAGCGTCTTCACCATCGTCTTGAACTCGTTCACGGGGTTCGAGATCCCGTAGCGGGGGTCGGGCGCGAAGAAGCCGATGGTGTTGTAGCCCCAGTAGTTCACGAGGCCGCGCGCGACGAGCGGGCGGTCGTCCACGAACGCCTGCACCGGAAGCAGCTCGATGGTCGTGACGCCCAGGCTCTTCAAATGGTCGATCACCTGCGGCACGCAAAGCCCGGCGAATTTGCCCTGGGCGTGCGAGGGGACGTCCGGATGGCGCTTCGTGTATCCGCCCACGTGCATCTCGTAGATCACGCGCTCGCTGCTCGCGACCACGGGCGTGCGGTCGTCGCCCCAGCTGAAGGCGGCGTCGATCACCTGGCACTTGGGCATGCCGGCCGCATCGTCGCGCCGGTCGCACGAGAGGTCCTCGCGCTTGTGGCCGATGGTGTAGCCGAAGTGCGCGTCGCTCCACTTGATCGAGCCGGCGATCGAGCGCGCATAGGGATCGAGCAGGAGCTTGTGCGCGTTGAAGCGGTGGCCTTCCTCGGGCTTGTACGGCCCGTGGACCCGGTAGCCGTAGAGCTGGTCGGGCCGCACCTGCGGAAGGTAGCCGTGCCAGACGAAGTCGGTGCGCTCGCGAAGGGGGATGCGCGCGGTCTCGCGCTTGCCGTTCTCCTCGAAGAGGCACAGCTCGACCTTGTCGGCGTTGCGCGAGTAGAGCGCGAAATTCACGCCCTGCCCGTCCCACGTGGCGCCCAGCGGATAGGGCTTCCCGTTCCACAGCTCGGACGAGACGATCGGGGATTCGGTCTTGTTCATCGTTGTGCGATCTCCAGGAGTCCCGCGAGCGGGATTTCGATCCAGTCCGGCCGATTGGCGGACTCGTAGCGCAATTCGTAGAGCGCCTTCTCGATGAGGAAGAGGTCGAGCAGGCCCCGCAGCGCCTCGGGCTTCGCGGGCAGCGAGGCGAGTCCCTCGGCGGCCTTTGCGTAGCCCTGCAGGAAATGGTGCGCGGCGCCGGCCTCCCAGTCGGCGAGCGCTTGCGATCCGGCTTCGGTGGCGGGCTCGCCGGCGGCGCGCTGCAGGCGGGCCGCGTTCGCGGCATAGCTGAAGGAGCGCAGCATCCCCGCGACGTCTCGCAGCACGCAGTGCTTGGCGCGGCGCTCGGCGACGGCCCGCTCGGGCTCGCCCTCGAAATCCACGATGGTGAAGTCGTCCTGCACGACGAGCACCTGCCCCAGGTGGAGGTCGCCGTGATAGCGCGTCTTCACGAGGCCATCGAGATCGACCCGGGCTTCGCGCACGCGCTGGCCAAGGGCTTCGCGCCGCTCCAGGAGCGTCGCGGCGCGCGCCGCGGCTTGCGCGGGAAGCTTCGCCCGCACGCCGTCGAGGCGCTCGAGCGTCACATCCATCTCGGCGAGGATCGATTTCTTCCAGGCTTCGAGGTCCGCGGGCGT
>DATBEA010000040.1:0-9322 GCA_036276215.1 Usitatibacter sp. | reverse complement strand
CGCCGCAGCTCATCGCGGACGAGGACGCGCGTTGCGTGGACACGCAGCTGAACGTGCGCAACGTCGCCGCGTCCAACCTGAAGCCGGAGACCTCCACGCAGTGGAGCACCGGCATCGTGTTCGAGCCCGCGACCTGGACCTCGATCGCGCTGGACTACTGGCGCATCGAGAAGAAGGACGCGATCGGGACGATCACGGCCGACGCGATCCTCGCCAACCCGAACGACCTCACGCTCTACAACCAGTACATCTCGCGATTCCATCGCAGCCCGATCGGCACCACGCTTTTCGTGGACCAGCCGCTGGAGAACTTGGGGGGCCTGAAGACCGCGGGCTGGGACATCGACGCCAAGGCGCGCTGGAACTTCGGCTTCGTGCGCACGGCGCTCGGCTTCACCGGCACGTACCTCACGGAATGGAAGTCGCAGCTGGGCAAGGACTTCGACTACGTGAGCTACCTGGGCAACAGCTTCAACGGCGGCAACGCGTACCCGAAGTGGACCCACGTGGCCACGCTCGACCTGGACCATGGCCCGTGGCTGGGGCAGATCGAGCAGACGTACTCCTCGGGCTGGGAGGAGGCGTTCCTCGCCGGGGGCACGCACCACATTCCCGGCGTCTCGCGGATCAACCTCGCGGTGAAGTACTCCGGCATCCGCCACCTCGGCATCAAGGTGGGCGTGCGCAACGTCCTCGACGAGCTGCCGCCGTACACCGATGTCTCGTCCAACGGCTCGCACGCCGCCGGATGGGCGAACGCGGTGGCCGATCCCCGCGGTCGATTCTGGTATACCGTCGTCACGTACACGTTCAAGTGATCCCGCTGGGGGGCTGAACAATGCGGTGGTGCCTGGCGGCCGTCTTCGCTCTCGCGATGGCGGCCGCCCATGCCGAGTATCCCGACAAGCCCATCCATTTCGTCGTGCCCTTCGCGGCGGGTGGCGGGGCGGATGCGCTTGCGCGAGCCGTGGCCGACGGCATGTCGAAATACCTGAAGCAATCGGTGATCGTGGACAACAAGCCGGGCGGCGACGCGACCATCGCCGGCCAGTTCGTGAAGGCCGCGCCCGCGGATGGCTACACGATCCTCTTCGGCAGCAACACCGGCTTTTCCGGCGCGCCCGCGCTGCACAAGAACGTGGGCTACGATCCGGTGCGCGACTTCACGCCCATCTCGATGATGGGCCTCTTCCCCTATTTCCTCGTCGTGAACCGGGACGTGCCCGCGAAGAGCCTGAAGGAGCTGGTGGATTACGCGCGCACGCACCCGAACGAGCTCAACTACGCTTCGGGCAACGCCATGGGCATCGTGGGCACGGGCCAGCTCATCGCCGCCGAGAAGCTCCAGATGACGCACGTGCCGTACAAGGGCGAGGCGCCGGCGATGCCCGACCTCCTCAGCAACCGCGTGCAGATGCTCTTCGCCACGAACTTCATCATCCCGTACGTGAAGGACGGGCGCGTGCGCGCCATCGCCGCCGCCATGGACGAGCGCCACGAGGCGCTTCCCGACGTGCCGACCATGTCGGAAGCGGGCTTCGGCTACCTTTCGATCCGCGGCTGGGCCGCCATCTTCGGCCCGGCGAACCTCCCGCGCGACATCCAGGCGAAGCTCAACGCGGCGGTGAACGAGTCGTTGAAGTCGCCCTCCACGCGCGATCAGCTCGCGCTGCAGGGTTTCCCGGGCAAGGGCTCCACGCCCGCGGAGCTGCTCGACTTCACCCGCGCGCAGTTGCAGAGCTGGGGCGCCGCGGCACGGGCGGCGGGAATCCAGCCGGAGTAGCGAGCGCCGAAGCCGTCAGCGGGGGATTACATCCGGTTCGTCTTCGTCCGATCGCCTGCAGCCTCCTGCCGAGGCACGCTTGTGGGATGGACCGTTCCGATACCCACCAGATGGCCGCCGACGTGATCGCGGCGCAGGCCGGGCGCATCGCCGCGCTGATCGAGGCCGTCGAGGCGCTCATCGAGACCCATCCCGACCGCGAGGCCTTCCGCGCGAAGCTGGTGGAAGCGGTCTCGCATTCGACCGTGGGCGAGCTGGACGGCAACGTCGAGCCGATGCTTCGCGGCCACCGCGAGGTGACCAACCACCTGATCAATCAGTCGACCGCGCGGACGATGTAGCCGCCGGACTTCTCGTCGCCTTCGAGCTCGAGGAGGTTGCGCGAGCGCGCTTCTTCCAGGAGCTCGTTGAAGGAACGAAAGCCGTAGTAGCGTTCGTTGAAGCCGGGTTTGCGCCGCTTCAACGCCTGCTTGACCATGGAGCCCCACACCGTCTCGCCGTCGCCGCGCTCGTCGGCGAGGGCCTCGACCGTTTCCAGCACGAGATCCAGCGCCTCCTGCTGCTTGTCGTCGGGAGCCGCGGGCGCTTCCTTGAAGCTCGGCGCGTTGGCGGCGTCGGCCGCGGGCGTGGCGGACTTGGCCGGCGTGCGCCGCCGCGCTCCCGCTTGCTTGCGGGCCTTGGGCTCGCGCACCAGGTCGTCGTAGTAGATGAACTCGTCGCACGCGGACACGAGGAGGTCCGAAGTGGACTTCTTCACGCCCACGCCGATCACCGTCTTGTCGTTCTCGCGCAGCTTGCTCACCAGCGGCGAAAAGTCCGAGTCGCCGCTCACGATCACGAACGTGTCCACGTGGCTCTTGGTGTAGCAGAGGTCGAGCGCGTCCACGACCATCCGGATGTCCGCGGAATTCTTGCCCGACTGGCGCACGTGTGGAATCTCGATCAGCTCGAAGGACGCCTGGTGCATGGGCGCCTTGAACTCCTTGTAGCGCTCCCAGTCGCAGTAGGCCTTCTTCACGACGATGCTGCCCTTCAGGAGCAGGCGCTCGAGGACCTTGCCGATGTCGAAGCGGTCGTATTTCGCCTCGCGCACGCCGAGGGCGACGTTCTCGAAGTCGCAGAAGACGGCGATGCTCTTCGTGTCGTGGGCGGCGGCCATCACCGATGATAGCAGGGCGCTAATGCGCGCCCGCCGCCTCGGCCCCGCCGCCCTTGGCGCGCAGCGGCTTCGAGAGCCACACGACGCCGATGAGCGCCAGGAAAAGCCACGCCGAGAAGAGGAAGATGTCGTTCGCCGACATCATCGCGGCCTGCTGGTCGATGAGGCGGCTCGCGAGCGAGAGGCTCTGGTCGGGCGTGAGCCCGCCCGCCTGCATGCCCGAGAGCGCCTGCACGGCCGCGGGGTTGTACGGGTTGATGAGCTCGGAGAGCTGCGCGTGGTGGAACGTCGCCCGGTGGTCCCACATCGTGGTGGCGATCGAGGTCCCGAACGAGCCCATCGAGATGCGCGTGAAGTTCGACAGCCCGCTCGCCGCCGGCATCTGGTCGGGCCGCAGTCCCGAGAGCGTGATCGTCACCAGGGGGATGAAGAAGAGCGCGACGGCCGCGCCCTGCACGATCGTCGGGATCATGATGGTCCTGAAGTCGGCCTGCGTGTTGAAGTGCGAGCGCATCACGAGCACGATCGCGAAGATCGCGAAGGATGCGCTGGCGAGCCAGCGTGGGTCCACGCGGTGGATGTTGCGCCCGACGAATGGCGACATGAGGATCGCGAGCGCGCCCACGGGTGCCAGCGCCATGCCGGCGAGCGTGGCGGTATAGCCCATGTCCTGCTGCAGCCAGAGCGGCAGCAGCACCACGTTGCCGAAGAAGGCGCCGTATCCCAGCGAAAGCCCCAGCGTCCCCATGGCGAAGTTGCGCCGCGAGAAAAGCCGCAGGTCCACCACCGGATGCTTCTCGGTGAGCTCCCAGGCGATGAAGAGCGCGAAGCCCAGCGCGGCGGCCACCGCGAGCGACACGATGAAGCCCGAGTGGAACCAGTCGAGGTCCTTGCCCTTGTCGAACATGATCTGCAGCGAGCCCACCCAGATCACGAGGAGCGCCAGGCCCACGCCGTCGATCGGCAGCTTCTTGGTCACCGATTCGCGCGGCGCGTAGATGCTCCACACGAAGAACGCGGTGATGAAGCCCACCGGCACGTTGATGTAGAAGATCCAGGGCCACGAGAAGTTGTCGGTGAGCCAGCCGCCGAGGAGCGGGCCCACGACGGGCGCCACGAGGGTCGTGATCGACCAGAACGCGAGCGCCGTTCCCGCCTTCTGCTGCGGATAGCTCGCGAGGAGGAGCGTCTGCGAGAGCGGGATCATGGGACCGGCGACGAAGCCCTGGATCACGCGAAAGGCGATGAGCATCTCGAGCGACTGCGCGAGGCCGCAGGCGAGCGAGGCCAGCACGAAGAGCACGATGGAGGCGAGGAAGACCCTCACCTGGCCGTAGCGCTGCGCGAGCCATCCGGTGAGGGGCAGCGAGATCGCGTTGGCCACCCCGAAGCTCGTGATCACCCATGTGCCCTGCTCGGGCGACACGCCGAGGTCTCCGGCGATAGCCGAGAGCGACACGTTCGCGATCGACGTGTCGAGCACGTTCATGAACGTCGCGAGCGAGAGCGCGATCGTCCCGATGACGAGCGCGCTGCCCTCGAGCGGTTTCGGTGCGGGCCCGGCCATGGGGCCTAGCGCTTCGCGCTCAGGACGGCGGTCGCGCCCGGGCGCCCGGCGTTGCGCCCGTCGTTGGCGGCGATGATCGAGGCCACGCGCTCGTCGGCGGCCTTGTCATGGGACGCGAAGACCGCGCTCGCGTCGGAGGTGGTGTTCTTCGCGACCTTCGGCAGGCGATCGCCGCCCTGGTCCTGCGTGTCGACCTTCACCTGCATCGAAAGGCCCACCTGGAGCGGGTGCTGGGCGAGCTCCTCGCGCTTCAGCGCAACGCGCACGGGCACGCGCTGCACGATCTTGATCCAGTTGCCGCTCGCGTTCTGCGCCGGAAGGAGCGCGAAGGCGCCCCCCGTGCCCGCGCCGAAACCGGCGATCGTGCCGTTGTACTTGAGCTTGTTGCCGTAGAGGTCGGCGGTCACCTCCGCCGGCTGGCCCACGCGCATGTTCCTCAGCTGCGATTCCTTGAAGTTCGCGTCCACCCACACGTCGTCGAGGGTCACGACCGCCATGAGGGGCGCGCCGGCGGCCACGCGCTGGCCCAGCTGCACGCTGCGCTTGGCGACGTAGCCCGAGACGGGCGCCGGGATCTCGGTGCGCGAATAGGCGAGGTATGCCTCGCGGACCTTGGCCGCGGCGGCCTTCACGTCCGGATGGTCCTCGACCGTCGTGTGGTCCACGAGCGCCTGCTGCGCGGCGAGCTGCTGGCGCGCGGCGTTCGAGGAGGCTTCGGCGGAGCGCAGCGCGTCGCGCGCGTGCTGGATTTCCTCGCCCGAGACGGCGCCGGATGCGATGAGCCGCTCGCGGCGCTTCACGTCGTCCTGGGCGCGCGAAAGCTCCGCGTCGTGCTGCCCCACGGCCGCCTGGAGCTGGCTCGAGGTCGCATAGAGGTTGCGCACCTGGCGCACGGTCTTCGCGAGCTGGCTTTCGGCCTGGGCGAGGGCGACCTTCGCGTCGGCCGTGTCGAGAGTGACCAGGGGCTTTCCCGCGGGCACGAAGTCGGTGTCGTCGGCGTCGATCTTCACGACGGTGCCGGCCACCTGAGAGGTGATCTGCACCACGTTGCCGTTCACGTAGGCGTCGTCGGTGGACTCGTGGTGGTTCAGCACCAGCGCGTAGTAGAGGCCATAGCCGATCGCGCCGACCAGGAACACGGCCATCACGATGGTGAGCCACTTGCGCCTGCGGCCGTTGGCCGGGGTGGGGGCGGGGCCTTCGAGTTTCTCTTCGCTCATGTCACTTCTCCGTGCGTGCTTCGTCGTATTCGTAGCCGCCGCCCAGCGCCCGGGCGAGGTTCACGCTCACCTCGCGCTGGCGCGCGGCGAGGTCGGCCCGCAGGCTCCTCTGGCCGAGCACCTGGGACTCGGCGCTGAGGACCTGCAGGTAATTGCCGAGCCCCTCCCGGTAGCGCAGCACCGCGAGGTCGTAGGCGTCCTGCGCGATGCCCACCGCGGCGTCGGCCTGGTGGCGCTGCTCATCCACCGAGCGGAAAGACGCGAGCTGGTCCACCACGTCGCGAAGGGCGTCGGCGAGGCTCTGGTTGTACTGCTCGACGGCGATGTCGTAGTCGGCGTGCTTGCCGGCCAACTGCGCGCGCAGCCGGCCGCCGTCGAGGATGGGAAGGTGCAGCGCGGGGCCCACGCCGGCCACCGCGCTTCCCGGCTTGAGCAGGTTGCCCAGCCCCAGGCTCTGGAAGCCCGCGAAGGCGACGAGATTCACGTTCGGGTAGAAATCGGCGCGCGCCGCGTCGGTGTCCTTCACGGCCGCCTCGATGCGCCAGCGCTGCGCCGCCACGTCGGGCCTGCGGCCGATGAGGTCGGCGGGAAGGTGGGTTGGGAGCGCCGGCTCGAGCCCCTGCGCCATGCGCGGCCTCGTGATCTGCCGGCCGCGGTCGGGGCCTTGTCCCAGCAGCGCGGCGATCTGGTTGCGCGTGAGCGCGATGGTCTCCTCGAGCTGCGCGATGCGCTCGCGCGTCTCGGGCAGCGCGGCTTCGGCCTGCTTCAGCTCCAGCGCCGAATCCAGCCCCGCCACCTTGCGCTGCTCGACCAGTTTGCGAAGGTCGTCGCGCTGCGTGAGGACGGCCTGCGCGATGTCGAGCTGGTCGTAGCCGCGCTGCAGCTGGACATAGGCACGCACGATCGAGGCCGAGAGCAGCAGCTGCGCGGCGTCGCGGTCGATGCGTGCGGCGTGCGCCTCGTCCAGCGCGCCTTCGTACGCCTTGCGCGTCCGGCCCCAGAGGTCGAGGTCGAAGTTGAGGTTCGCGGTGAGGTCCGCCGTGGTGTCCCAGCTTCCGGCGAAAGGCGGCGGATAGATGAAATTCTCGGAGAAGCGCTGGTAGCTTCCATCGGCGGTGCCGGTCAGCTGCGGCCTGCGCGCGGCGTCGATCACGCCCGCGGAGGCGAGCGCCTTGCGCGCGCGGGCGTCGGCCACGCGCAGGCTGGGGCTGCCCGCGAGCGCTTCGTCCACGAGCCCGTCGAGCTGCGGGTCGCCGAACTTCTTCCACCAGTCGGGCGCGGGCCACGCCGCGCCGGAGTCGTCGGCGCCGGCGAGCGAGGCGCTCGACGCGAGCTGGTTCGCATCGGCCACGGTCGAGCGCGGCTTGTCGTTGCCGGGCGAGGCGCAGGCGGCGAGGAGCGCCGAGAGCGCGGCGGCCGCGAGCCTCCTCACCGGCGCACCTCCTTCGCGGGCATCACGTGGAGGTCCAGCTCCTCCGCGTTGTCGAGGACGCGCTGGAGCATCTCCTCGAACTGGCGCACCTCCGTCTTGGAGAAGCCTTCCAGGAAATCGTTGGCCACGGCCACCGCGACGGCGAGGATGCGCGGGAAGAGCTTGCGGCCCTCGTTGGTGAGCTCGAGCTTGATGGCGCGGCGGTCCTCGGAGCTTCGCACCCGGCGCACGAGGCCGCGTTGCTCGAGCGCGTCGATCTTGCGCGTCATCGCACCGGGGTCGTGGGACATGATCGAGCAGACGGCCGAGGCGGTGTCGGCCACGTCGTGGGCGAGGGAGGCGAGCACGATGTAGTCCACGGGCTTGATGTCGAAGGGCGCCAGGCGCTCCTCCAGCGCATCGAGGAATGCAGAGCGCACGCGCGCGATGAGCGGCGGGACGGCCTTGCGGATGTCGTAGCTGGCGGGATCGTAGATGGACATTGGCGGGGGTCCTGCGGGATTTCCACCATAATACTTGCCGGGGCAAACATTGTCAAGGCTAATATAGCCTGGGCGAACTTCTTGCGGGCGGTTGCGCCGGATTCCCGCGTGTATCGGGGGGCGTAATTTTTTGTTACGGCCGCCTTGCCGCCGCGAACCCGTGCCTATGATGCCTCGTCGTTTTCACCACGGAGGAGAACATGAGATTGGCGCAATGGGCGGTGGCGGCAACGCTCCTCGGTTCGATGGGCGCGGTCGCGGCGGACCAGTACGAGCTTCGCCAGGATGTCCCCGAAACCGGTTCCAACATTCCGCGCGTGGCGCTGCTCTGGCCCGTGCCCGTCGACGCGACCTACGCGGAGCTCTCGCCCGCGCAGAAGCAGGCGGTGCGCGACGACTACGTGAGGCTCGCCGGCGACGACGAGCCCGCGTATCCGCTGCACGGCATGACGATGGTGCTTCGCGAGATCGCGAAGATGCGCACCTCGTACGTGCCCAACACCGGCGTGATCCACGTGGCCGTGCGGGTCGATTCCACGGGACGTCCTCGCGGGGTCGCCGTGCTCACCTCCCCGGACGAGCATCTCTCGCGCGCGGTCGCATTCACGCTGATGCATACGTCCTACAAGCCCGCCACGTGCGCGGGACGCCCGTGCGACAGCGACTACTCGTTCCGCTACGACTTCCAGCGCAGCCACCCGAGCACGTTCGTGGTGGGCTGGCCGCCGGTGCTGTGGTCGGACCTGAAGCTGCACCAGCCCGGGTTGTAGCCGCTAGGAGCTGTACACGCCCCAGATCCCGATCATGTCCCACATGCCGTGGACGGCGATCAGGGGCAGCAGGTTTCGGCCCGCGACCAGGTAGAAGATGCCGTGCGTGAGGCCGAACATGGCGGCGCTGAGGAACGCGAAGGTGCCGCCATAGAGGTGCAGGGCCCCGAAAAGTAGTGCTTGTGCGATGATCGCGGCCGCCACGGCGGCCGCGTTTTTTCCCAGCAGCGCGGACACGCGCTGGATGAGGAAGCCGCGGAAGAGGGTTTCCTCGAAAAGCCCGCCCACGATCCATCCGATCGAAACCCAGAGAGCCAGCCCGGCGGGATTTCCCCTGATGTAGCCGAGGAAACCGGCCCGCTGCACGGGGTGCACGATCTCGGCGAGCGCGGGCACGGCCCAGGTCGACACCGCGAAGTCGGCGGCATAGAGCGCAACGCCGACCGCGATAGCGCGCACCCACGATGGCGGGATGGACAGCCCCAGCGAGCGCAGGCCTTCGCCCCTGCGGTGCACGACCCACCACGCGGCGAGGAAACCCGTGATGGGCCGCAGTATGTAAGGCGCGTTGTCGGGAATCCCGAGCGCGGGATAGATCACCCAGCGGGAAAGGACCCATGCGGCGCCGATCGCCGCGAGGACGATCGCGAGGTCGCGCGCGGGGTCAGTCCACGGGGAAGCTTGCGGGGTCGACGCGGTAGGCATGGCGCAGCTCCTCGTAGAGGGCGGGATGAAGCGCCGCCATGCTGCGCGGCTGCTCGAAGAACACCTCCGATGCTACCGCGAAGAACTCCGCCGGATCCCTTGCGCCGTAGTGATCGAGTAGCGAAGGTTGACCGGACATTGCGTCATGTTGCAGGCGCGCGAACTCGGCGCCCAGCACCTGCGACCAGCGCGGGTACCGGTGGC
>DATBEA010000039.1:0-4838 GCA_036276215.1 Usitatibacter sp. | reverse complement strand
CTCACCAACATCGCGGGCGCCAACAACATCGACGCGAACGCCGCGCTCGAAGCGGCGAGGCGCGCCGGGCTCGAGCGCGACATCGAGGCGATGCCGATGGGCCTCTATACCGTGGTGGGCGAGGGCCTCTCCACGCTGTCGGGAGGACAGCGCCAGCGCGTGTTGATCGCGCGCGCGCTCGCGGGGGCGCCGCGAATCCTGCTGCTCGACGAGGCGACGAGCGCCCTCGACAACTTGTCGCAGGCGACGGTGCTGAAGGAGCTTTCGGCCCTGAAGGCCACGCGCATCGTGATCGCGCACCGCCTCGATACGGTGCGCGATGCCGACCGGATCGTGGTCCTCGACCGCGGCCGCGTGGTCCAGGAAGGGACGTTCGCGCAGCTCGCGGCCGAGAGCGGGCCGTTCCGCGCGATGCTCGCGCGGCAGGTGGCCTAGCCCTAGTCTTTCTTGGTCTTCGTGTCGGCCTGCGCCAGCTTGGTGCCGGCCAGGTCGGGACGCTCGCGCTGCGCGGTGACCACGACCGTGTCCATCTTCACCACTTTGTCGGCCGGTTGCGGGCGCTTGGCGGTCACGTAGACCGTTTCCATCTTGCGGATTTCCTCACCGCCGCCCGCCACCTTGTCGAGCTGCTGTTCGGAGAGTTCGCCGTCTTTCGGATTGTCGGGTTTCTTGCTCATGGTGTCTCCCATGCTGGTTTGAGGCGCACTTGACAAGGGGCACGATACCACGCTCCCCCGAGCCCTCAAGCCGAATTTTCGGCATTACGGATGCCGAAATGGAAGGAATCCGCTAGCCTCGGACCCATGTTCGACGCCCGGCCCTACCTGAGGGAGCTGGCGCGCGGAAGCCACGGCGCGCGAGACCTTTCGCGAGACGAGGCCCGCGCGCTGTTCGCCGCGGTGCTCTCCGGCGAGGTGGCCGAGGCCGCCCTGGGAGCCGTGCTGGTCGCCCTGCGCGTGAAGGGAGAGAGCGCCGAGGAGCTCGCCGGCATGTCCGAGGCCCTCCTGCCCCACGTCCGGCCGCTGGAGGTCTCGGTGCGCCGCGCGATTCCGGTGCTCCTTCCCAGCTACAACGGCGCCCGCAAGGCCCCCAACCTCGTGCCGCTCCTGGCGCTGCTCCTCGCCCGCGAGGACGTCCCGGTGATCCTGCACGGCAGCCACCAGGAGGCCTCGCGGGTCGGGGCCTTCGAGATCCTGGAGGCGCTCGGCCATTCGCGCGCGGCCACCATCGGCGAGGCCGAGGAACGGCTCGCCGCGGGCCACTTCGCGGCGATGGAGCTCGACGTCCTTTCCCCGGACCTGGCGCGCGTGATCGCGCTTCGCGACGTAATCGGCGTTCGCAACAGCGGCCACACCCTCGCCAAGCTCCTGCTGCCCGGCGGCATGCCGCCCGCCTCGGCCTGCCGGCTGGTTTCCGTGACCCACCCCGAGTTCATGAAGCTCGCGCGCGACCACCTCGCCGCCGCGGGCGGCAACGCCTTCCTCATGCGCGGCGTGGAGGGCGAGGCGGTGGCGCGGCTTCGATCGCCCCAGCCCCTCGAGGAGTTCCGCGCCGACGGCACCACCATGTCGCACCTGCTGGGGGAAGGCGAGGCGCAGGCCGGGCTTCCGGCCCGCGACGCGGCCGCGACCGCGGCCTGGACCCGCGAGGTCCTCGACGGGCGCATCCCGGTGCCGGCGGCCCTCGCGCGGCAGGTCACCCTCGTGGTCGAGCATTGCCGCCAGGCGGCCGCGGCGGGGCGCCCGCCGCTGCGCCTCGTGTCCTCGAAGTGAGCGGGGGACGGACGGGACTAGGCGGGGAACTCGCGCAGGAAGATCCCGAGCGCGCGGATCGCGGCGTCCGCATCTTCGGCGCTCACGGTCTCCGCCGGGTTGTGGCTCACGCCGCCCGCGCCGCAGCGCACGAACATCATGCCGGCGTCGGTCACCTCGGCGAGGATCATCGCGTCGTGGCCTGCCCCGCTCGGAAGGCGCCGCGCCGGAGCCTTCCCCTCGACGCGCTCGATCGCGGCCGCGATGCGATCCTGGAGCCACGGCGCGCACGGCGTGGGCTTCACGTCGTGGGTGCGCGCGCCCTGGACGCTCACGCCGCGGCGCGCGGCGATGGCGTCGCATTCGGCGAATACGTCCTGCTGTGCGCGGGCGAGGGTCTCGCTATCGCCCGCCCGGATGTCGACGGTAAAGGCGACCTCGCCCGGGATCACGTTGCTGCTGCCGTCCTTCACCTGCAGGATGCCGACCGTGCCCACGAGCGAGCCGCCGGCGCCGCAACGCCGCTCGATGGCCACCACCATCTCGGCGGCGGCGGCGAGCGCGTCATGGCGCATCGGCATCGGCACCGTGCCTGCATGGCCGGCCACGCCGCGCACCGTGAGCGCGTGGCGCGTGCCCGCGGCGATGCTCGTCACCACACCGAGCGCGCGCCCCTCGGCGAGCAGCACCGGGCCCTGCTCGATGTGCACCTCCACGTAGGCGGCGAGCGAAGCAAGGTCCACCTGGGGCCCGCGGATGGCCTGCGGGTCCAGGCCCGCCTCGCGCATCGCCTGGCCAAGGCTCACCCCGTCGGCGTCGGTGCGGTCGAGCACCGCGGGATCGAAGCGGCCCACGAGCGTGCGGCTCGCGAGCATGCCCGTCTGGAAACGCGTTCCTTCCTCGTCGGCGAAGGCGACGATCTCGACCGTCACCGGAAGGCGAACGCCGTCGCGCGAGAGCTGCGCCACGCAGGCGATGGGCACGAGGATGCCCATCACGCCGTCGAACTTGCCGCCGTTGCGCACCGAGTCGAAGTGCGAGCCCATGAGCAGCGTGCGCGCGCCCGGCTCCGCGGCCTCGTAGCGGCCGATCACGCTGCCCACCGCGTCCACGCGCACTTCCATGCCGGCCTCGCGCATCCATTGCGCGATCCGGGCCGCGGCCTCCCGGTGCGCGTGCGTGAGATACGTCCGCGTGTAATGATTCGGCGAATCGCTGGAACGGCCCAGCTCCTCGACCCTCGCGATGAACTCGCGGCCGGCGGCGCAATCGAAAGTGCGGTTTCCCATGGCCCGACCGAGTGTATATGAGCGATAGGGCGGCGCTCCTCGCCTGCCGCGAATGCGACTTGCTGCAGCGCGAGTGCGACCTGCCCCACCACCGGATCGCGGAATGCGCGCGCTGCGGCGCGGAGCTTTTCCGCGCCAAGACGCGCAGCCTCGACCACACGCTCGCCTACGTGGCGGGCGCCGCCATCCTCTTCCTGGTGGCGAACGCCTTTCCCGTGCTCTCGCTCGAGGCCCAGGGGCTTCGCACCACCACCACGGTGCTGGGCGCGGCCCAGGCGCTCTACGACGACAACGAGGCGATCGTCGCGATCCTCGTCTTCATGACGACGATGCTCCTTCCGGGCATCGAGATCGCCGCCATGCTCTACATGCTCGGCGCGCTTCGCCTGGGGCGCGTCCCGATCCGCCTCTCGTTCGCGTTCCGGCTGGTCGAGGCCGTGAAGCCCTGGGGCATGCAGCAGGTGTTCCTCATCGGCGTGCTGGTCTCGCTGGTGAAGCTCGGGCACATGGCGAGCGTGATCCTGGGGATCGGCCTCTACGCCATGGCCGGCGTGATCTTGATGCTCACCGCGGCCGAGGCGGCATACGATCCGCGAGCCCTCTGGGCGCGCGTGCGGGAGCTGCGCCGATGAGCCTCACGGCGTTGCGCGCGGGATTCCTCGTCTGCCGCGCCTGCGAGCTCGTCAACCGGCCCACCGCCGACGGCCACCGCGGCGTGTGCTCGCGCTGCGGGGAGGCGCTGCGCTGGAGGAAGCCCGAGAGCCTCGCGCGATCGTGGATATTCCTCGCGCTGGCGGCGATCCTGTACGTGCCCGCCAACGTCCTTCCGGTGCTCCACAGCGTGCAGCTCGGGGCCACCCAGAGCAACACCATCCTGGGCGGCGTGCGCGTGCTCTGGCAGGATGGCGACTTCATGATCGCCTCGGTCATCTTCGTGGCAAGCATCGTGGTGCCGGCGGCGAAGATCCTGCTGCTCGCCTCGCTCCTCGTGTCGGCCTCCGCGCGCTCGACCCAGAGCCCGATGGGGCGCACGAAGGTCTATCGCGTGGTCGAAACCATCGGCCGCTGGTCCATGGTCGATATCTTCGTGGGCGCGGTCCTGGTGGCGCTGGTGCAGTTCAAGACCGTGGGCGAGGTGAGCGCCGGGCCCGCGGCGCTGCCCTTCGCGGCGGTGGTGGTGCTCACCATGTTCGCCGCCATGAGCTTCGACCCGCGCCTCATCTGGGACCCGCTGGAGCAGGCCCGTGGCTGATCCCGCCACCCCGCCGCCGCAGGACCTGCCCGAGGTGCCGCACGCGGTGGCGCGCAAGCCCGGCGTGCGCTGGCTGCAGCCGGTGTGGATCATCCCGATGGTGGCCGCGATCATCGGCGGGTGGCTGGCGTTCCAGCACTTCCTCGACCGCGGTCCCACGATCCAGATCCGCTTCCGCACCGCCGAGGGCCTGGAAGCCGGCAAGACCCGCATCAAGTACAAGGACGTGGACATCGGCGTCGTGCGCCACATCACGCTGGGCGAGGACCGCAACGGCGTGATCGTGGACGCCGAGATGGTGAAGCAGGCCTCGCGCGGGCTGCTGGTCGAGGACACGCGCTTCTGGGTCGTGCGCCCGCGCATCTCGGGCGGGCGCGTCTCGGGCCTGTCCACGCTCCTCGCCGGGGCGTACATCGGCACCGATCCCGGGAAGTCCACCAACGAGCGGCGCGATTTCGAGGGGCTGGAGACTCCGCCCGTCGTGACCGAGGGGTTGCCCGGGCGCGCCTTCCGCCTCACCGCCGACGACGTGGGCTCCCTCGACCT
>DATBEA010000038.1:0-1760 GCA_036276215.1 Usitatibacter sp. | reverse complement strand
ACCGAGGACGTGCCGGGCGAGAAGGTCGCCGTCACCGGATCGTGGGACTCCGAGGAGGAGGCGCGCGCCATCGGCGAAGAGATCGAGCAGCTCCAGCGCAACGACGGCAACGGGCGCCCGCACCCGCTCGACGAGATCGCCATCCTGGTGCGCGCCTCGTTCCAGATGCGCGAGTTCGAGGACCGTTTCGTCACGCTCGGCCTGCCCTATCGCGTGATCGGCGGCCCGCGCTTCTACGAGCGCCAGGAAATCCGCGATGCCCTCGCCTATCTGCGCGTCGTGCACTCGGGCGCCGACGACCTCGCCTTCGAGCGCATCGTCAACGTGCCCAAGCGCGGCCTGGGCGATGCCACCGTGCAGCTCCTGCACGACCACGCCCGCAGGAAGCGCGTGCCGCTCACCGAAGCCGTGCGCGCGCTGATCGAGACCGACGAGCTCAAGCCCAAGCCGCGCGGCGCGCTACGCGATCTCCTCGCCGCGTTCGAGCGCTGGCGCGCGCAGAAGGACGCCCTGCCCCACACCCAGCTGGCGGAAATCGTGCTCGACGAGTCCGGCTACACCGAGATGTGGCAGAAGGACCGCTCGGCCGACGCCGCCGGCCGGCTCGAAAACCTCAAGGAGCTGATCCGCTCCATGGAGGAGTTCGAGAATCTCGGCGGCTTCCTCGAGCACATCTCGCTGGTCATGGACACCGACAAGAGCGAGGGCGAAGCGGTCTCGATCATGACCTTGCATTCCGCCAAGGGGCTCGAATTCGACACCGTGTTCCTGCCGGGCTGGGAGGAAGGCCTGTTCCCGCATCAGCGCGCGCTCGACGACCAGGGCCGCGCCGGGCTCGAGGAGGAGCGGCGGCTGGCGCATGTCGGGCTGACGCGTGCGCGCCGGCGCGCGAAGATCTATTTCGCGGCCAACCGCCGCATGCACGGCCTGTGGTCGTCCAACGTGCCTTCGCGCTTCCTCGATGAGCTGCCGGAAGGCGACGTCGAGATCACGGAATCCAAGGGCAGCTTCTCCTCTTACGGCAACACCGGCGCTTCGCGCTTCGACGAGATGACCCATTTCGGCTCGAGCTACAGCACGCCCGGATGGCAGCGCGCGCAGGCGCGCGGCCGCGGTGGGTTCGGCGGCGGTTTCGGCGACAAGGGCGGATTTTCCGAGGACGCCGACGAGTACGCGGCGCGCGACGACAGCACGGACGATGTCGCCGTCACGCCGCCTGAAAGGGGAACGGCCAGGGAGGGCGGCAGCTTCGGGCGCGGCCGCCCGCGCGCGCGCCTTCCCCTCACTATCGAAGGCGAGTTGGTCGCCAAGTCAACCGGCGCGATCTCCGATTTCGCGATCGGCGAGCGCGTGTTTCACCAGAAGTTCGGCAACGGCAACGTCACCGCCATCGACGGCAACAAGCTCACCATCGCGTTCGACAAGGCCGGCGAGAAGCGCGTGGTCGACAGCTTCGTGGAACGGGTGTGAGCTTTCGCATCCGATCCGATGCCGTGCCGGAAGCAAGCTGTTGTCGGAACCATTCTCTCGAGATTTTTTCATACTAGATTTTTGGCTACGTAACGAAGATAATTATTGACTACGTAGCGAATATACGCTATAAGATTTGCCATCCTCGCTCATGGAGGGGCGTCTTCCGGAGACGGTCCTGAAAGGCGGAGCGGGGAGTGGCGTCCTGCGGCCGCGGCTCGTAACCGCGGGCTCGGGAGGTCCGGGACACCGCCCGCCAGGCACGACGACCTGGCTGCGAGGAGCTCGCT
>DATBEA010000037.1:0-1703 GCA_036276215.1 Usitatibacter sp. | reverse complement strand
GCCGCCGCGCGCCTCGTAGTCCTTCAGGCTCCAGTTCTTCCCGTCGAGGCCCTTCATGATGACGGCGTCGGGGCCGTAGTCGAGCAGCGTCGTCATTTCAGCTCCTCGACCAGTTCGTCGATCTTCTCGTTCGACATGAAGCCCACCATCCGCTTGTCGTTCACGATCATCACCGGCGCATCGGCGCACGCGCCCATGCACTCGCCTTCCTTCACGGTGAAGCGGCCGTCCGCGGAGGTCTCGTTCCATTCGTGGACGCCGCACTTCTCGCGCAGGTGCACGCCCGCCCGCTCGGCGCCCGAGAGCGCGCACGGCAGGTTGGTGCAGAGGACGATCTTGTGGCGGCCGGGCTTCTTCACGTTGTACATGGCGTAGAAGGTCGCGACCTCGTACACCCACACCGGCGGCATGCGAAGGACGCCGGCGACTTCCTCCATCACCTCGTTGGAGAGCCAGCCGAACTGGTCCTGGGCGATGGCGAGCGCGCTCATCACGGCCGACTGGCGCTGCGCGGGCGGGTACTTGGTGGTCTCGCGCTCGATGCGCTGCAGGGATTCCGGGGAGAGCAAGCCCATTCGCTAGACCTCGTCCTTCCAGTAGTCCACGCTCGCCGCGACCTCGGTCATGTGGCGAAGGCGCTTCTCGCCCACGCCGAAGGACCCGATCTTCTTCGAGTCCGGATACTCGCAGATCTCGGCCGGCATCATCGTCGAGACCGAGATGTACGCGAGCGGAGCGTCGGAATCGTTCACGATCTGGTGCGCCGTCTCGGGGCCGCCCGTGGGGCAGCAGATGAAGTCGCCGGCGCGCACCTTGCGGCTTTCCGCCCCGTATCGCAGCGTGCCGCTGCCTTTCACGATGAAGAACATCTCCTCTTCCGCGCGGTGGCTGTGGAAGGGGCACGAAGCCTTCCCGGGCGGCACCACGTCGTACGAGTAGCCGAGGTCCTTCGCTCCCACGACCGGGCCGATGCGCGCGCTGTCGCCCGCGAATTTCGCGCCCCGCTCGAAGTGCTCGAGCTCGAGCTGGTCGACGTTCACCACGCGCTTGTCGATCTCGCTCATCTCTCGCGCCTCACCGGTCTATTTCCCCGAACACGATGTCCATCGTCCCGATGATCGCCACCACGTCGGCGATCATGTGGCCCTTGGCCATCTCGTCCATGGCGGCCAGGTGCGGGAAGCCCGGCGCGCGGATCTTGAGCCTCCACGGCTTGTTGGCGCCGTCGCTCATGAGGAAGATGCCGAACTCGCCCTTGGGATGCTCCACCGCCGCGTAGACCTCGCCGGGCGGCACGTACATGCCTTCGCTGAAGAGCTTGAAGTGGTGGATCAGCTCCTCCATGCTCTCCTTCATCTCGACGCGCGTGGGCGGGGCCACCTTGTGGTTGGCCGTGATCACGGGGCCGGGGTTCTCGCGCAGCCACTTGATGCACTGCCTCACGATCCGGTTGGACTCGCGCATCTCCTGCACGCGCACGAGGTAGCGGTCGTGGCAGTCGCCCTTCGTGCCGATCGGGATGTCGAAGTCGATCCGGTCGTAGACCTCGTAGGGCTGCTTCTTGCGAAGGTCCCAGGCGATGCCCGAGCCGCGCAGCATCGGGCCTGTGAAGCCCAGCGCGAGCGCGCGCTCCGGCGACACCACGCCGATTCCCACCGTCCTCTGCTTCCAGATGCGATTCTCGGTAAGCAGCGTTTCGTAAT
>DATBEA010000036.1:0-17522 GCA_036276215.1 Usitatibacter sp. | reverse complement strand
AACGAGGGCAGCGCGTCCAGCTTGTAGTAGTAGGCGATCTCGCTCTTCAGCTCCAGCCTGCGCGGCTCGTCGAAGATGAGGAAATGGTCGTAGCCCAGCGTGGCGGCATAACCCTTGCGGCTCAACTTCGTGGGCCCGAAGATGTCGTAGAAGTCCGAGCGGTTGTACGAGAGCGACGCGCGCCAATCGAGGTAGCGGTAGCGCGCCTCGAAGTGTCCCTGCTCCGTGTCGGGCAGGCCCGCCTGCGGCGTGACCGCCGCGGTAATGCCGAGGCCCGCGAAGCGAAGCGGATCCTCGAAGTTCACGTGATAGCCCACGCCCACGTAATTCTTGTAGCCCTGGAGCACCGGGTAGCCGCTCGCGAGCCCCACCGAGCGCAGCGGGATGTAGGGGCCCTTCCCCGTCACGAGCGCCGCGTCGTCCACGTTGCTCGGCGGCGGAACCTGCCAGCTCTTCACGATGGGATGCTTCGCCGCGAGCTCGGCGCCGAGAAACCTGATCGCGCTCACGTCCTTCACGGGAACGGGGTCGATCACCGCCGGCACGAAGCCCTGGCCGGTGAAATGGAAGACCACCAGCTTGCCGTCGGAGAGCTGCACCGGGCGAAAGTAGCCCGATTCGGCGTTCGAGACGGCCTCGACCTCTCCGGAGGCGACGTCGTAGCGGAAGATGTTCGACACGCCCGTGTAGTAGCTGCTGCCGTAGAGGTAGCGCCCGTCGCGGGAGAAGACGAAGCCCTCGGGCACGGAGCCGCCGAACTTGTACTCGCTCTTGGGCTTCACGTCACCAGCGAGCAGCTTGGCCTTCTCGAACACCCGCAGGAACTGGTCGCCGTTCACCTCGCTCATGGACGCCGAGAGCAGCTTCCCGTCCGGCGAGACGTCCAGGTCGTAGGGCACCACGCCATAGGGGAACGTGTGCACCTGGGTCCACTCGGTGTACGGATACGGGATGCGAACCAGCGTCGCGAGCCCGTTCGAATGGCGCACGCCCCAGATCGAGCGGTCGGAGCGGTCGAACACGATCTCGCCGATGCGCGCGTCCTCGAGGAGGATCTTCTCGGTTCCCGACGCGACGTCCAGCGCGCGAATGTCGCGCAGCGCGTAGTTGTCGCTCGTGTAGAAGATCGTCTTGCTGTCGGGGTCGAAGGCGAGCGACGTCACCTTGTAGAGCATCGCGCCCTTCACGTCGGCCAACACGCGCACGCTGCCGTCGCGCATGTCGAGCGCGCCGATGTGCTCCACCACGCCCGGATAGCGGAAGGCGCCGTAGAGGATGCCGCTGGATTCGTCGAAATAGGCGCGCGAGACCGAGCCCAGCGCCCGCGGCACGAGGTCGCGGTGCTTCGTGATGGGATAGCGGCGCACCTCGTCGAGGTTCTTGCGCTGGAACTCGTGCTCGAAGGCGATCCAGTCGTCCCAGGCACGCTCGAGCGGCACGCCGAAGACCTGCTCGAAGTTGTCGGAGTAATAGCGCTTGCTGCCCTCGTCGCGCTTCAGCCACCGCACCACGTGCTCGGGCGAATACGCGTAGGCGAGATACGTCATGAAGCGCGTGCCGTAGAGATACGCGTTCACGCCCACCTGGAAGTCGATGCGGGTGCCGCGCGAGACCAGGCCCAGCGGGTCGAAGAAGTGCGCGTCGTCGCGCACCATCGCTCGGAACACCATCTCGTCGTAGCCGCCCTGGGCCCGCCCCAGGCCCCCGCCCATCCAGGTCTCCATGAACACGGCGCTGCCCTCGAGGTACCAACGCGGCACCATGAAGCGCGGCGTGGTGAGGTAGCCATAGAGCATCGTCTCGGGATTGCGCGCGTCGGGATAGACCTTGCCCAGGAAGAAGTGGCGCCACCACAGGTCCTGGCTCGAGTACATGTCCATGGTCGCCACGTGCGTGAGCTCGTGGTTCATGAGCGAGTACATGCGCTCGCTCGCCGGATAGGTCTCGAAGGTGAGCGAGAGCGGCGCGATGTCGAAGGTGAGCGAGTTGCGGGGGCTCGCTCCCGCGCTCGCGTTGCCGTAGTCGGAGAAGTCCTTCAGCAGGACGGTCGTGGGCTCGTAGGGCTCCCATCCGAACACCCGCTTCTGCCACGCCATCGAGTTGGCGAAGGTGCGCACCGCGTGCGGCGCGAGGTACGAAAGCGTGGGGTCCAGGTATACGAGGCACATGTCCTTCGTGAGGACATACGAGAGCGCGAGCGGGCTCTGCTCCTCCTCGTCGGCGGCGAAAGCGGGCACAGCGAGTGACGCGAGTGCCAAGGCGAGGCACGCAAGACGGGACCGCATGCAGGCTTCTCCCCAAGCGCGCGAGCGATGGGCGAAGGATAGCAAGAAAGCAAAAAGCCGCCGGGATCGCCGGCGGCTAAGGTGCAGCGGGGGCGCTGCGGTGCTACTTCTGGACGGAACCGTTCGTGAAGGCGGCGTTGGTGCTCGCGCCCTGCGCGACCGAGCCTTGCGCGACGGAAGCCTGGGCGAGCGCCTGCGCGAAGGCTTGCGGCTGGGAAGCGAGCGCATTGAAGCCCTGCAGCTTCGCCATCGCCTGGAACGCGGAGGCGTTGTGCGAGAGGAGCTGCATCGCCTGCGCATTGGAGGCGAGCGCCTGGAACGCGGCAGCGTGCTGGCCCAGGGCCTGGAAGGCCGATGCGTTCTGTCCGAGCGCCTGCATGGCGGCGGCGTTGGAAGCGAGCGCCTGGAACGCGGCAGCATGCTGGCCAAGCGCCTGGAAGGCGGCGGCGTGCTGGCCCAGGAGATTGAACGCCTGCGCCTGCGAGAGCGCCTGGAACCCCTTCGCGTCGGTCGCGAGCGCGTGGAAGGCGGACGCGTGCTGGCCGAGCGCCTGCATCGCGGCGGCGTCGGAAGCGAGCGCCTGGAACGCGTCGGCGTGCTGCGCGAGCGCCTGGAAGGCGGCAGGATGCGCCGCCATCACCTTGAAGGCCTCGGCGTGCGTGGATGCCGCGCTGCTCCCGTGGGACAGGAAGGCCTGGGCGTTGGTGGAAAGGGCTTTCATCGCGGCGGCGTCCTGGCCGAGCGCCACGAAGGCGCTGGCGTGCTGGCCCAGCGCCTGCATCGCCTGCACGTTCGAGGCGAGCGCCTGGAACGCGGCGGCGTGCTGCCCGAGCGCCGAGAACGCGGAGGCCTGGCTCGCCATGGCGTTGAAGGCGTCGGCGTGGTTGGCCGCGGCCTTGAACGCTTCGGCGTTGCCGGCGAGCGCCTGGAACCCGCTCGCATGCTGCGCCATCGCGGAGAAAGCCTCGGGGTGCGCGGCGAGCGCGCTGAAGGCCTGGGCGTTCTGTGCCAGCGCGGCGAAGGCTTCGGAGCGCGCGAGCGCCTGGAAGTTGGCGTCGGCGGCGAGTGCGCGCAGCTGCGGATCCTTCATGATCTGCTCGAAGGCCGGCGTCTGCATGAGCTGCGCCACCTGCTGGTCGCCCAGCTTCACGTCGGAGGGCTTGATCTGCTCGGCCCGGTAGCGCTCGGCCGGCGTGATGGTGCCCGCCACCTGCCGCCCGTCCGAGGGGAAGTCGAAATAGTGTTGGCCCACGAAAATCGCGCCGATCGCGGCGATGGCGACCCCCGCCAGGATGGTGCGCCTGCGGGTCGATCCGTTGGTGCGTTGGTTCATGGCAATGCCCCCTGTAGAAGTTTTGTCGTTCTGTCCTGCACCACTTACACGCGAAGCGCCTGAAGGTTGGTGGAATTTTCCCGGGCGCTCGGAGACCTTGGCCAGGGCGTCGTCCACGAGCCGCTTGGGCGGCTCGAGCTCGGGGAGCCGCTCGAGGCTCGCGAAGAGCGTCTCCAGCTCGGTGAAATGGGCGCGGGCCGCGGGGTCGGCCGCGAGCGCCCGCTCGAGGGAGGCCCGCTGCTCGGAAGTCGCCTCGCCGTCGAGGACGATGTACATGAGCGTCGTGAGCTCGCCGTTCTTGTCGGTATTCATGCGGGTTGGAGGTCCCTCAAGAGGCCGCGAAGGCGCGTGCGCGCATCGAAAAGCCTCGATTTCACCGTCTTTTCCTGAAGCTCGAGGATGGTCGCGATCTCCCCGTAGCTGCAGCCCGAGAAATGCCTGAGCGTGATCACGATGCGGTCGTCGAATCGCAGGCTCATGAGCGCGTGCTGCACCCGGCCGGCGAGCTGCGCGGCGAGCGCGATGCGCTCGGGATCGAGGCTTTCGGCGCCGGGAAGCTCGTCCTCGGCATCGAGGGGTTCCTCGTGGTCCTTGCGGCGCAGCACGTTGAGCGCCTCGTTGATGGCGATGCGATAGATCCAGCTGAAGAAGCGGCGTTCGGCATCGAACTCGTCGAGCCGCTCGGCCACCTTGAGGAATACCGATTGCGCCACATCCGCCGCGTCCTCCCCGTTTCCCAGCACGCGGTAGGCCGCGTTGTAGATCGCCCGCTGGTAGCGCCGCATCAGGGTCCCCAGCGCCGCGCGATCGCCTTGCCTGCAGCGTTCGACCAGCGCCTCGTCGGGGTCCTTGTTCACAAGTACACGCTCCTGGTCCAAAAGTTGGCGCGCCGCCGGCTATGCCGCCGGCTCGATCTCGAAGATCTGGTCGAAGCCCGAATACTGGAAGATGTCGCGCAGGTGGGGGTTCACGCCGGCTAGGCGCAGCTTCCCTCCCTTGGCCATGAGGCGCTTCTGGGTCTTCAGGAGGACGCCCAGGCCGGCGCTCGAGATGTACTCGAGCCGGGTGCAGTCGAGCTTCACCGTGCCCTCGACCTTGTCGAGGAAGGACTGCGCCGTGGCGCACTGGGCCGCGTCCAGCCGGCCCACGATGACCACCGCCCCGCCATCCCCGTAATCTATCGCCAGCACCTCGCCCCCTGTCCTTTTCTTCACGCGCCGGTCCGGGATGGTCTTGCGGAAAGTGATGCGTCCCTGGCGCGTCGCCTCGTCGTAGCCGTACTCGATCGAATCCACCATCTTGCGGATGAGGTGCAGCCCCAGCCCCCCGGGGTTGCGCCGCTCGATGGGCGCCCGGATGTCGACTTCGGGCGCCTGGGTGGGGTCGAAACGGTCGACGCCGAAATCCGTGAGGGTCACGGCCACGCCGCCCGAGACCGCCTCCAGGCTGACCCGCACCGCCGCCCCCGCTCCATTGGCGTATTTGACCATATTGGTGAAAAGCTCCTCGATGGCGAGGTCCACGGTCGGGAGGATGCGCTGGTCGAGCTGCTCGTGGCGGAAGACCTCGCGGGTGAAATCGACGAGCTCGCCCAGGCAATCGAAGTCGCGGCGGAAGAGCCGGTCGGTGCTCACGGGTGTCCCTCGCGCCTTACCAGCACCACGGTCATGTCGTCTTCCTGGGGGGCGCGCCCCGCGAACGCCTCGACGGCCGCGAAGACGAGCGCGGAGATCTCCGCCGAGGGCCGCCGGTGGTGCGCGGCGAGCAGGGTGCGCACGCGCTCCTCGCCGAACTCCTCGCCCTCGCGATTGCGGTACTCGTAGATCCCGTCGGAGATGAGCGCGAGGATGTCGCCGGGAGCCAGCTCCAGCTCCACGGCCGGGCGCAGGCGCTCGATCGGCATGGCGGCCAGCGGAAAGCTCGTGGGCTTGTGGTGCGTCGATTCCCCGCTCGCGGCATGGAAATGCAGGATCGGTCCCTGGCCGCCGCTGTGGAAACGCAGCCGGTGCGATGCGGGATCGAGGAGCCCGATGAAGGCCGTGATGAAGCGATCACCCGGCAGCACGTCGGCGAGCTGGTTGTTCACCTGCGTGAATGCGACCTCCAGGCTCGCGCCCAGGCGCAGCGCCATGCGCAGCATCGCCTGCATCTGCGTGACCGAGAGCGCGGGCGCGATGCCGTGGCCGGTGGCATCCCCCAGCACCACCAGCAGCTTTTCCCCGACCCACGAGAGGTCGAAGGTATCTCCGCCGGTCAGGTCCGCGGGCTTGAAGGTGCCGTACACGTCGTAGCCTGGCAGCACGGGCATCGTGCGCGGCAGCGTGCTCATCTGCACCACGCGCGCCATCTCCAGCTGCTGGCGCAGCTTCTCGCCCTCGATCAACGCTTCGGTCATGCGCACGCGCTGCAGCGCGATGGCGCACTGCGCGGCGAGCACCGTGGCGAGGGTCTCGTCCTCGGCCTCGAACACGCCCTCGGCCTTGTTCAGGACCTGCATCACGCCCACCAGCGTGCCGTCGTGGTTCACGAGCGGCAGCGTGAGCATGCAGCGGGTGCGGTAGCCGGTGCGCTTGTCGGTCTCGCGGTCGAAGCGCGGATCGGCGTAGCAGTCCTGCACGTTGATGATCTGGCGGCTGCGGGCACAACTGCCCACCAGGCCCTTGCCGGAGGCCACGCGCAAGGGATCCACGCCCGTGGCGATCTCGAGGACGAGCTCGTCGGATTGCGCGTCGTAGAGCCAGACGGAGCCGCGTTCGGCGCCGAGCACCTGCTTCGCGGCGTTGACCACCTCGCGCAGCATCGTGCCCAGGTCGAACGGCGTGGCAAGCTTCGCGGCCACCGCGAGGATCGGCTCGAGGTCGCGCGCGGTGAGCACGTGGTGCCCGGGCTGTGCGCCCATCGCTCTCCCTGTTTTTCCCACTTCTTTCACCTATTAGAACACCGAAATGCTTCTGGTGTAGATTTCCCGGCTTGTCTTCCCAGGACCTCCAGCGGCTCCTCGCGACCGCGCAAATGCAGCATCGTGCCGGCGAGCTCGCCCAGGCCGAGGGCTGCTATCTCACGCTCCTGGAGGCGCTCCCCGGCAACGCCGACCTGTGGCACCTGGCCGGTGTCCTCGCCTTCCAGCAAGGGCGCCTCGAGCCCGCCATCGAGCGCTACGGGAAGGCGCTGGCGCTGCGGCCTGCCTTCGCCCAGGCCTTCAACAGCCTCGCGCTCGCGTTGAAGCAATCGGGACGGGTCGACGAGGCCGCGCGGGCGCTCGCCGCCGCGCTCGAGGCGCAGCCCGGTTATGGCGCGGCCGCCTATAACCTCGCGCTGATCCGCGAGGCAGCGCGCGACGACGCGGCGGCCGAGCCCTTGTACCGCCTCGCGCTGCAGTCGAATCCGGATTGGGCGGCCGCGCGCGGCAACCTCGGGAACCTCCTGCGGCGCACCGGACGCCTCGACGAGGCCCAGGAGCACCTGCAACGCGCGGCCGCGCTGGCGCCCCAGGATGCCGATGCCGTGGGAAACCTCGCGCTCCTTCGCCTGGAGCAGGGGCGATCGGCGGATGCGCGTGCCTTGGCGCAACGCGCCCTCGGGCTCGCGCCGGCGTCCGCGCGTTGGTGGGAGGCCGCGGGAAGCGCCGCGCGCCTGCAAGGCGACGTGGATGCCGCGATCGGATTTCTCGAGCGCGCCGCGGCTCTTTCGCCCGAGGACCCGCAGCTCCTCCTGGAGCTGGCACTCGCCCAGGAAGCGAGCGGCGATTGGCAGGCGGCACGCGCGAGCCTTGCGCGCGGCCTCGCGCGAGCGCCCGATTGGGAGCGGGCGCGCTGGACCGAAGCGCTCCTCCTGCCGCGAATCCCCGCCGGCGAAGACGAGATCGCGGCCGCCTTGCGCGGCTTCGACGCCGGCCTCGCGCGCCTCGATGCGCAGCTGCGCCTCGATTCCGGAGAGGCCCTCGACGGCGCGTTCGACGCCGCGTGCTCGGTTCTCCCCTATGGACTGCACTATCTTCCGGGTGACCATCGCGCGCGCCAGGATCGCTTTGGAGATCTCGTCGCACGCGCCGCGCGCGCGAAGTACCCGCGATTCGCCGATCCGCCTTCCGCGGCGCCTCGCGGCGGACGGCGCATCCGCGTGGGCTTCGTCTCGAGCCACCTGCGCAACCACGTGGTCGAGCGCTACTTCGGCCGCTTCCTCCTGGAGCTCGACCCCGAGGCCTTCGAGCGCTTCGCCTGGTCAACGTCCGGTGCGAGCGACGAGCGCACCCGTGCCATCGAGTCGGGCGTGGACCATTTCCACGGCGGCGAGCGAGAGGTGGGCGAAATCGCGGCGGAGATTCGAGAGGCGCGGCTGGACGTCCTCGTGCATCTCGACGTGGGCCTCGACCCGCGCTCGGGCGTGCTCGCGGCGCTACGCCTCGCACCCGTCCAGGCGGCGCTTCCGGGACATCCCGTGAGCACCGGGCTCGATTCGATCGACTTCTTCCTGAGCGGCGATGCGCTGGAGCCGCCGGGCGCGGAAGGCGACTATCGCGAGAGGCTCGTGCGCCTCCCCGGCCTGGGATGCGCGCCGCGGCCCGCGCCTTCAGGCGGCGACGGCGCTTGGGCGAGGGCTCTCGTGCAGGATGGCCGCCCGCTCTTCTTCTGCCTGCAGAATCTCGCGAAGCTGACACCGGCTTTCGACGACGTGCTCGCGCGAATCGCCGCGGGCTCCGGTGGCCGCCTCGTCTTCTTCAATCGCGGGCAGCGATCGAGCGAGCGCTTCGCGCGGCGGATCGCGCCCGCGCTCGCGCGCCATGGCGCACCGCCCTCGTCGCTGCACATCGAGCCCGTCCATCCCCACGCCGACTTCGCGGCGGGCCTCGCCCACGCGACGCTCGTGCTCGACACGCCGAACTTCTCGGGAGGCGCCACGTCCCTCGACGCGCTCGGCGCGGGCGCGGCGGTGCTGGCGCTGGAAGGCCGCACGGCCCGCGCGCGCCAGACCGCGGCGATGTTGCGCCTCGCCGGCTGCCCGGAATGGGTCGCGCGGGATACCGATGAATATGCCGCGAGCGCCATCGCGCTGGCCGGAGGCGAAGGGCTTGCCTCGGCGCGCAGCCGGATCGCGGCGGCCAGCGCGGGATTCTTCGACGGGCGAGCCGCGATCGCGGCCTTCGCGGAGTTCCTGGCCTCTCGCGCGCGCTAGGCGCGCAAGCCCGTGAGAAGTCTGCGGGAGCGGAGCCTCGGCTCCCAGGGCGATTCGGGCTGGATGCGGTCCAGGCAGTATCCGCCGCCGGAATAAGCCACGTAGCCCACCTTCGAGAAGTCGTAGAACGTAGGCATCGCGCCGAGCGGCATGTAGTGGAAGACGAGGCTCTTGCGCGTGCGGCGCGGGTCGGCGATCCGGGCGCCCCCGTGCATGAGGTCGGCGTGCCAGACGAGCACGTCGCCCTTCTTCGCCATGAAGTATTCCGTGCGCAGGCCCCGCGCCTCGCACTCGCGAAGCGTGGACTGCAGGACTTCATGGTAGGCGGCCATGTCGCCGCCGTGGCCCTTGGACACTCCCTTGTTCAGCAGCTCGGGAACCGCGTGGCTCCCGGGCACGAACTGGAATTCGCCCGACCCGGGCTTTACGTCCTCGAGGGCGATCCAGGCCGCGGCGAGCGCCATGGGCTCGGTGAGCGTGAGCGGGCCCGTGTCGATGTGCAGGCTCTCCTCGGATCCCTTGCGCATCGACATCGACTGGAACACGACCGGCGGGCGTTCGTAGACCTGCTCGAGGAAGCGAAGCACCGGCGCGGCGAAGGCGATGCGCTGGGCGCGCGGATAGTAGTAGTGCAGGTCGCTCACCTTCGCGACCCGGTCGTAGAGCTTGTCCGAAAGCGGCAGGACCTGGCCCTGCGAGTGGGCGTAGATGCCGGCGGGAGGCTCGCGCCACGCGTCCTCGAAGCATTCGAGGTACTCGTCCACGATCGCGGATTCGACGGCCCGCGGGAAGACGGCGTATCCGTGCTCGATGTAATGGCGCAGCGCCTGCGCGTCGCGTTGCGACACCTCGCCGTCGCGCACCTTGCGCATGAGGACCGCATGAGCATCGGCGCGGTCGACCCACAATCCCCCGAACTTGCTGCGATACAGCGGTGCCACTCAATCTCCCATCGCCACCTTCGGATTGCGGCGTGCCATGGGTTCGTCCTTGCCCAGCCCGGCGGGGTTCCCCTGGGCCATGCAACTCCTTACTTTCTCCAGATATCGGTATCCGTGCCGCTCGTCGGGCTCGAGGTACGTGCCCTCGGCCCACTCGTTCCAGGCGTTGAGGAAGATCAACCGCTCGTTGGCGGGGCGCGTCGCCGTGACCTGCACGAGCTGGCTGAACCAGTGCTCGAAGCGCTCGGGCGATGCGCCGCGGAATAGGCGCGCGCGCTTCACGTAGCGCGCCGTGTTGTCCCAGTCCACGAAGGCTCCGGGAAAGGTCGCGAGCCCGGCCTCGCGCTCGACCTTGAGGATCTGCTTCCAGACGCGCTCGTAGTCGTAGAAAGTAAGGCGCGGCATCAGGTTGTAGCGCGCGGCGCGAAGCAGGTCCTGGGCCTTGTCGGGAAGCACGCGGCGAGCCACCTTGACCGCGAGGCTCGTCTCGATCACCGGCCCCTCGAAGTCCGGCGAGTACAGCGCCTCGAAGGGCTGGAACTGCACGATGGCGTCGAAGTGCTTCAGCACGTCCGGGACCGGGAACTCGTACTGCTTGATCGCGGCGAGGCAAAGGCCGGGAAGGCCGCGGCGCCGGGCCTCCTCGCGCCAGAAATCGAACATCGCCCCGATCTCGTGGATGCGGTGCGCGCGGTAGACGAGGAAGAGCGGCTTGCCGTCCACCTTGATGGCGCGATCGTCGCTCCATGCGCGGAAGAGATAGTCGAAATGCCGCTGCCAGAGCGCCTTGTCGGGCCGGTGGGTCTGCTCCTGGAGGATGTGGTGGTCGCGCCCGTCCCAGCGCCGCGACCAGGTCTCGTTGGCCCACGCGAGGCACAGCGGGAAGTCGATGTCCTTCGAGTCGAGGACGATGTTGGTGGGTTTCTCGAGGAGCTGCTTGCCGTCGAACCAGTAGTGGTAGTGGCAGAAGCCCGAGAGGCCGTATTGCTTCGCGAGGCCCACCTGCCACTCGATCGCCGCCTTCTCCGACAGGTCGTAGTAGCGCCCGTCCAGGGGCACGCGCGGCTGGTAGTGGCCGCGGAATTGGGGCTGCGCGCGGCGCACGTTCACCCAGTCGGTGAAGCCACGGCCCCACCACTCGTCGTTCTCGGGGATCGTGTGGAACTGCGGGAAGTACAACGCAAGCAGCTTGACGCCGGGATCGCTCATCGGTTGGAAGGCGCCCTCGCGCCGAAGAGCCGGTCGGACACGCGCCGGATCCTGGCCCGCCATGGCGAAACGGACGGCGCGGCCTGCTCGTAGGGCGAATGCTGCGGCAGCGCCACGCCCATCGCCTCGAAACGCCGCGAAACCTCGCCGCCCTTGCGCGCGAAGTAGTCGCGGAACGAAGGATCCTGCGACATCCGCACGAGCTCCGCGACCTCGGCGGGCGCGCCGGGACCCACCACGAGCACGCCCAGCCCCCAGCAGTGCGCGAAGTCGAAGTGCGGATAGCGCACCTTCACCTCGTCGAAGAACCGGCGCACGCCGAACTTCTCCGACGCGGGGCCGGTGTTCTCGTAGTTCACGTTCACGTCGTGGAAAAGCACGACGCCCCGCGAGGAAACCTTGGGCAGCCACGTGTTGAAGTCGTTGGCGACCGCCTCGTAGGTATGCGTGCCGTCGATGTGCAGAAGGTCCACGCTGCCGTCGGCGAAATGGCCCGCGGCGCTGTTGAAATCCTCGCGCAGGAGATGGGCGATGCCCGGGTAGCGCTCGTCCACGTATCCGGAGATCTCGCGGTAGAGCGTCTCGTCGAACTTGCCCATGTGGATGTCGCCTTCCCACAGGTCGATGCCGTAGCACTTGCCTTCGACGCCCGCGGCCTGCACCGCCTGGCAGAAGGCCGCGAACGACGAGCCGCTGTAGGTCCCCAGCTCCACGATGATGCGGGGCCGCAGGCGCCCCACGAGCTCGAAGGCGAAAGGGATGTGCCCGATCCACCATGGCGACTTGAGCAGCTCCGGCTCGAGCCTCTCGGACCAGGCGAAAGGAGGCGATTCGACAGTCGTGTTCATTGCTTCTTCTCCATGCCGGCCAGCATTTTCTCACGCCAGGCTTTCAGCAACTTTTCGGCATCCCCGGCGCGCCACCAGCGGCGGCCGAAGCCCAGGTCGTCAAGCCGCTCGAATTCCACTTCGGCAAGCTCGCGCATTTCCTCGAGCTTGCCCAGGGCGCGCTCGTATTCTGCGTTCGTGTGGCGCTCTGCCGCCTGGGTGCTCGCGAACGCGCTGCGAACCTGCTCGTACGCGTCCGACAAGTGCGCGTAGGCCTCGTTCAGGTGCCGATAGGGCTCCGTGAGCGCGTTGTCGCGGCCGATGCCGACGGTAAACCGCGCCGCCGGCCTCACGGCGAGCGGCACCAGCGCGTGGTAGGCGGCAACCATCTGCGCGGTGCTCGCCCCGCGCGGGCGCGCGGCGAGGTTACGCGCCACCGCCTGCAACGCCGCGGGATCCTTGCGAAGGCGCTCCACGAGCTGCACGAGCGCGGCGGGCTCCGGCGTGAAGAGGAAGCCATCCTCGCCATCCGAGATGCGCTCGCGAAAGCTCCCCAGCGCGGTGGCGAGCGGCGGGATGCCGAGCGCCCAGAGCTCGCTCAGCGTGTAGCTGAAAGTCTCCGGCACGATCGAGGCGAGGATCGCCGCGTGCGGGTCGATTTCGGCGAGGAGCCCCGGAAGCTCGTCCAGCGTGTACTTCTCGATGGCTCGCCAGTCGCACGCCCTGGCAAGGTCGACGCCGTTGCCGCCGCCGCCCAGGATCGTCACGTCGGCGTGGGGTGCGAGCCCCGCGGCGGCCGCGCGAAGCAGCTCCATGCCCTTGTGCAGCGAGAGCCGCCCCAGCACGACGATGCGCAGCCGCTCGCTCGCCTCGTGCGCCGGCGCTGCGAGGGGTGCGGCGTCCGAGTCGAAGCCGTGGGGGATGAGGTGCATGGGCACCGCCGCCAGGCGCGGCTCGATGCGCTTCAGCGTCTCGCCCACCGAGCGCGAGGGAATCACCATCTCGATGTGGCGTTCGAGGAGATGATCGACGTATCGCGAGCGCATCCGGTGCCACTCGGCGCTCGTCTGGTCGGTGAAGATGCGGTTCAGCGGGTTCGCCTGCTCGCACTCGGCGAGGTCCTCGGGAGTGCACCGCACGCATGTGCCGTGGAATTGCGGGTTGATCGCCTGGCACACCGGATAGAAATCGTGGCAGACCACGAGCGTCTTCACCGGCATGGTGAGCGCGTCGAGCGAATGCCCGATGAGCGACGACACGAGGATCGCCTCGACGCCGAACTCGGCGATCACCTGTTCCAGGATGGCGCGGTATTCGAGGCTCGCGGTCGCGCTCGAGCGGATCGCGCGCGCGATATCCCACGTCCGCACCGGCACGATGGCGGCCGGATCCGAATAGAGCACCACGCGTTGCCCGCCGTTATCGCCGATGCGGTACGTGGTGAGGATCAGGTTCACGCGCGAGGGGTCGGCGCGGCCGAAATCGCGCACCCATCGGTCCAGGCCGCCGCCCCAGAAATGCATGATGTGCAGCTGCACGGGCCGCGTGTCGAGGCCCGGAGTGGACACCGACGGAAGCCCGTCGCGAAGCGCCTCGCCCACGGCGCGGCGCAAGGCGCCCAGGGGATGATGCCGGACGAATGCCTGCTCCTCGACCCGCTCCAGGGTCGCGGCGCCCTTGGGCGGCTCGCCCTCGAATCCCACGTAGAGGTAGTCGATCAGCACCGAGGAGCGCCCGATCGAAGTCCAGGCGCGCACGAAGCGGTCGAGGACCTCCTGCGGCGTGCCGGGCGCGGCCGAGGCCAGCACCAGGTCCAGCGCGTCGCGCCGAAGGTACGCGCACACCGGATGGATGCGCGGCACCTCGTAGTAGGCGCGGAAACCCATGCAGTAGGCGCTGCTGTCGACCCGCACCGCGTCGGCCGCCGCGAGCGGGCGCGGCTCGTCCACCACCAGCGCGTAGAGGGGCGAGATGTCGCACATGGGCACGGCGGCGGCGATGGACGGCGCGGCGTACGCGGCTTTGCGCAGGCGCTCGTCGAACATGAAGGGCAGGACCGCGTCGCGGGCGACCACGATCACGTCGCGGCCGGGATTGCCCTCGGCCACGCGGCGCAGTCCCTCGGCGAAATCCTGCGCCTCCGGCGCCACCACGTATCGAATCGCGCCGGCCGCCGCGTTCGCCGCGGCGGGTCGCGTCACGGCGGCGTCGCTCACCATGACGGGGACTGTCGGTTAAGATTCCGGGTTGCCCGCATTCCTTCGGCGCATCGTCCTTGATCGACGTCATTATCCCGGTTTTTCGGGGCTTCGCGGCCACGCGCCGCGCGGTCGAGGCCGCGCTGCATGCGCGCTGCGCCCAGCCACGCGAGGTGATCGCGATCGACGACGCGAGCCCCGAGCCGCGCATCTCCCAATGGCTGGAGGGCCTCGCCTCGCGCGGAGCGCTCACGCTCCTGCGCCATCCCGACAATCGCGGCTTCGTGGCCTCCGTGAACGAGGCGATGCGCCTTCACGGCGACCGCGACGTCGTGTTGCTGAATAGCGACACGCAAGTGAGCGACGGCTGGCTCGACCGGATCGCGGCCTGCGCACAAGGTGGCGGGCGCGTCGCCTCCATTTCGCCCTTCTCGAACAACGCCACGATCTGCAGCTACCCGGGCTTCGCGAGGAGCAACCCCCTTCCCGCGGGTGCAAGCGCGGCCGACCTCGACGCTCTCTTCGCGCGGGAGAATGCCGGCGCCTCGGTCGAGATTCCGACCACCGTCGGCTTCTGCATGTTCATCGCGCGCCAGGCGCTCGATGACGTGGGCCTTTTCGACGAGGAAGCCTTCGGGGCGGGCTACGGCGAGGAAGTGGACTTCTGCATGCGCGCCTCGCGGGCCGGGTACAAGCACCTGCTTTGCGCGGACACGTTCGTTTTCCACCAGGGAGAGGTCTCCTTCGGCGGCAGCGGCGGCGAGCGCCGCATCCGCGCGCAGGCAATCGTGGACGCGCGCTACCCGGAATTCCAGCCCACGGTGCGCGAGTTCATCCAGGCCGATCCGCCGCGCCCGTTCCGGCGGCGGGTGGACATCGCCCGCCTCGCCCGCTCGCCTCGCCCGCGCGTCCTCTACGCGGCCGCCGGGAATCATCCGCAAATCGAACGCCACATCCGGGGGCTCGCGGCGGCGCAATCCGCCCACGTGGAGGCTCTTTTCCTCCAGGTGACGGACGGCGCGCCCGCGTTGCTGCGATGGCTGCGCGAGGGCGAGGCGTTCGAGGCCGCCTGCGACCTGGCCGGGGGCCGCGCCGATTGCCTGGCGCTTCTCGGGCGCCTGGGCGTCTCGCAGGTCGAGATCCACCGCTCGGGGGAGCTTCCCGAGGCCCTCGCGTCGCTGGCCGCGGACCTCGGCGTGGAGGCCGTGACCACGATCCACCAGCGCGCCGCCTAGGGGCGCGTGTATCATTCCCGGGACCGGCTGACCCCCGTTTCGCCAGAAAAAAAGGCCGTGAAGCTCCCCGAACGCTGGATTCCCCAGCTCAGCACCAACACGTGGCTCCGCATCATCGCGGGGCTCACGCTGGTGCTCGCCTTCCTCGTGAACGAGGCCGAGTGGTACCAGTACCGCTTCATCCAGCAGATGGAGCTGCTCGCCTACGACGCGCGCCTGAGGCTTTTCCTGCCCAACACCCTCGACCCGCGCGTGGTGGTCCTCGACATCGACGAGAAGAGCCTCAACGCCGAGGGGCGCTGGCCGTGGAGCCGCAACAAGCTGGCGCTCATGGTGAAACAGCTCTTCGACAAGTACAACGTGAGCGTCGTAGGCTTCGACGTGGCGTTCTCCGAGCCCGACACCAGCTCGGGATTGACGAGCCTCGACGACCTGGCGCGCACCGAGCTCAAGGACGACAGCCTCTACCAGGCGACGCTCGCCGCCCGCCGCGCCTCGCTCGACTACGACCAGATCTTCGCCGACGAGCTGAAGAAGCATCCGGTGGTGCTGGGTTTCTTCCTCGGCGGCAAGCTGGAGAGGTCGGGCGAGCTGCCTCCCCCCACCCTCACCGAGAAGACGCTCTCCGACCAGGGCTGGGTGATCATGCATTCGCTGGCGACCGGCTTCAGCGGCAACATCCCCGTCCTCGACAAGGCGGCGACCGAGGCGGGCCACCTCTATCCCACGCTGGACTTCGACGGCGTGACGCGGCGCGTGCCGGTGCTCATGAAGTACGGCGACGGCTACTACCCCGCGCTCTCGGTGGCGATGACGCAGGTGTACCTGCACAACGCGCCGTTCCGGGTGATGGTGGAAAAGCCCACGGTGAAGAACATCGCCAACGTGCCCTATGCGAGGGTGGGCGACCTCAAGATCCCGCTGGACGATCACCTGAACGCGTTGATCCCGTACCGGGGCGCCTCGGGCGTCTACCGCTACGTCTCGGCCACCGACGTGATCCGCGGCGTCCTCCCGGCCGAGGAGCTCAGGGACCGCATCATCATCGTGGGAACCTCGGCCCAGGGCCTGCTCGACCTTCGTTCCACGCCGGTGCGCGAGGACTATCCCGGCGTCGAGGTGCACGCGAACCTCATCAGCGGCTTCCTCGACCAGACGATCATGTCGCGGCCCACGGAGGTGCTGGCGATCCACGTGCTGATCGTGCTGCTGATCGGCATTCCGTTCGCGATCCTCTTGCCGCGCATGTCGGCCCTCACCTCGACCGCGGCCATGTTCGGCGTGGCGCTGCTGGTCGTCGTGATGAACCTCTACGCGTGGAGGGCGCAGCACTACGTGCTCGACATCGCCGCGCCCGTCATGATGCTGGCACTCCTCTACCTGCTCAACATGGCGTGGGGCTTCTTCATGGAGACGCGCTCGCGCCGGCTCATCACGGGCCTCTTCGGCACGTACGTGCCCAAGGAGCTGGTGGCGCAGATGTCGAAGAACCCGGAGGAATACTCCATGCGCGGCGAGAGCCGCGACATGACGGTGCTCTTCTCCGACGTGCGCGACTTCACCTCGATCTCCGAGGGCCTCTCGCCCGAGGGCCTGAAGGACATGATGAACGCCTACCTCTCCGAGATGACCGAGGTCATCCAGGAGAAGCGCGGCACCATCGACAAGTACATCGGCGACGCGATCATGGCCTTCTGGGGCGCGCCGCTCTCCGACACCGAGCACGCCATCCACGCGCTGGAAGCCGCGCTTGCCATGCAGAAGCGCATGCGCGCCATGGACGAGGGCTTCGTGAAGCGCGGCTGGCCGATCCTGAACATCGGCGTGGGCCTGAATTGCGGCGAGATGAACGTGGGCGACATGGGCTCGAAGTTCCGCCGTGCGTACACGGTGATGGGAGATGCCGTGAACATCGCCTCGCGCCTGGAGGGCCTCACCAAGGAATACGGGGTGGGGATCCTCGTCTCCGAGAACATGGTGAAGGCCGCGCAAGGCTTCGTCTACCGCGAGATCGACAAGGTCGTGGTGAAGGGCCGCCAGGAAGGCATCCCCATCTACGAGCCCATCGGCAAGGTGGGGGAAGTGGGCGACACGACGCTCGCGGAGATCGACCGCTTCCACAAGGCGCTCGAGTGGTACCGCAAGCAGCGCTGGGACGAGGCCGAAGAGGGCCTGAAGACGCTTCGGTACGCCTCGCCGGAGAACAAGCTCTACAAGCTTTACCTGAAGCGCGTCGAGCACTTCCGCGCCAACCCGCCGGGAGCCGCATGGAACGGGCTGTGGGTCTTCACGACCAAGTAATCACCTACCCGTTCGAAGAGC
>DATBEA010000035.1:0-2553 GCA_036276215.1 Usitatibacter sp. | reverse complement strand
ATGGGCGTGGCCGCCGCGACCAACGAGGCCGTGGACAAGGCGCGCTGGGAGATGAACTTCGCGATCTTCGGCGCGCTCCTCGTGATGTGCATGGTCACCTTCCGCAGCCTGCGCGCGACCTTCTGCATCCTGGTGCCGCTCGCCATCGTCTCGGTGCTGTGCGAGGCGCTCATGCCCACGCTGGGCATCGGCCTCAAGGTCTCCACGCTCCCGGTGATCGCGCTTGGCGTGGGGGTGGGGGTCGATTACGGGATCTACCTCTACGACCGGATCGAGAAGCACCTCGAGGAGGGCAAGGACCTCGCGGCTTCGTTCTACGAAGCGCTCAACGAGCGCGGCACCGCGATGGTATTCACCGCGGTCACGATGACCATCGGCGTGGCGACATGGTCCTTCTCGGCGCTCAAGTTCCAGGCCGACATGGGCGTGCTGCTCGCCTTCATGTTCTTCCTCAACATGGTGGGCGCGCTCTTCCTTCTTCCCGCGCTCGCCGCCTTCTTCCTCGGGCGCCACAGGACGCCGCGCGCGAGCGCTCCCTAGCCGCCGCCCGTCGCGCTCACGAGGGTCTCCACCGTCGAGATGGCGTTGGAGAGCGCGTGCAGGACGATCGGCACGACGACGGACCCCGTCCTTATCCGCGCGGCCCCCAGCAGGATGCCCAGGGCGAAGATGCTCGCCATGCCGTAGAAGTCGTACTGCCCGTGGATCACCGCCCAGACGAGCGACGACACGAGGACCGCGCCGCTCGCGCCCAGGCGCGTGGGCCGAAGCCCCGAGATGAGGAAGCCGCGGAAGATCAGCTCTTCCGTCACGGGCGCCACGAGGATCACCGCGGCCACGAAGGACACTTTCTCCGCGCTCGCCCACGCCACCTGCATGAACTCGGGCACCACCGGCTTGCCCAGGGCCCACGTGAGCAGGTCGCTCGCCAGCGCGAACGCGGCCAGCGCCGGGATCCACGTTCGCATCCATCCGAGCGTCGGCGGCACGAAGGCGAGCGAGTCGGCGGGCGTGGCGCCCGGTTTCGCGCGAACGATGGCGAGGAGCGCGGCCAGGCAGAGGGGATCGACCACGAAGATCGCCGCGGTGATGAAGTCGCCGTTGCCCGCGAGCTGCGCGATCTCGCTTTCGCCGGCGGTGCGCCCCGGGGCCGTGGAGGCTGCGAGGATCACGCCGAAGAAGACGACCTGCGCCACGTAGAAGAGCGCCAGCAGCAGGCACGTCCAGGCGAGCGTGGCGCCGGGGCTCCAGCGCGTCGCGGTCATTTCACTACACCCCCGCATCCCGGCAGCCACGCCGCCGCCACCGCGAGGCGCGTGACCACGCGCCGTCGCATGAGCGAGATCACGCATGCACCTCGTCGCCCACGCGCACGCGCCCGGCCTGCACGGACACGAGGTTCATCCCGAACATCACGCCGAACTCCGCGCTCTCGCGAAAGGTCGCGAGCGTGGCGAGGGGCTCGGGGCCCATGACCTCGCCGGTCGCCTGGTCGGTCGTGGTCACCTGGCAGCGCCCGCACGGTTTCACGCCGCGGAATGCGGCGGTGCCGATGCGAATCTCCCCCCATGTGTCTTCCGCATAGGGTGGCGAGCCGGAAACCACGAGGCTCGGCCGGAAACGGTTCATCGGGAGCGCGGGATGGCCCTTCGCCCCAAGCCGCCCGTTGAGGTCCTGGAGCGAGCCCTCGCCGATGACGAGGTAGGCATAGCCGTCGGCGAAACCCACGCGCTTGCCTTCGCCGGCGTACTGCGGGTTGGAGTAGCGCTCGGAATCGTCCGGCATGTAGACGAGCCTGCAGGGCTTGCCCAGGTAATCGGTGAGCCACCAGTCGGCCTCGCGCGAGGCGGGAAGCGCGTCGCACACGCTGCGCCAGACGACCACCTGCATGGAGGGAGCCGGGGGCGGCGCGAGGGGAACCTCGACGCTGCCCACGTCGGGGGCGGAAAGGGAGAGGAAATCGCCGTCGAGGTCGGTCCAGACGGTGGCCATCTTCGGGTATTCGCGCTGGGTCATGAAGCGGCCTTCGGCGTCCACCACCATCCAGCGCCGGTCATGCTGGATGCCGCGGTCGGTGCAGCTCGCCTCTTCGAGCCCGATGCCCCTGAACCCCTTCACGGGATAGACGTTGATTTGGGAAAGCGTCATCCCCATGGTGGATCCGACGGGTTTGTTGAAAACGTCTAAGATTACCTGATTGAAATCGGGTCCCGGTCCGGCGCCGCGCCTGCGGCGCCCGGGACGACAACATAGGAGAGACCATGGCCCTGTGGGACAAGCTGATCGCCGAGCTGGTCGACATCGTCGAATGGCTCGACGATACCCATGACACGCTCGCCTACCGCTTCGAGCGCTACCAGAACGAGATCAAGTACGGCGCGAAGCTGGTGGTGCGGGAAGGCCAGATGGCGGTCTTCATCAACGAGGGGAAGCTCGCCGACGTCTACAAGCCCGGCACCTACGACCTCACCACGCAGAACATGCCCATCCTCGCCACGCTGCGCGGCTGGAAGTACGGCTTCAACAGCCCGTTCAAGGCCGAGGTCTACTTCG
>DATBEA010000034.1:0-6869 GCA_036276215.1 Usitatibacter sp. | reverse complement strand
ACGGGCGCATGGACGTGCCCGGCCAGGTGGGCGGCTTCGACGGCGACACTGGCCTCTTCTACGGCCAGGACATGGATGGCGACAAGCCCGTCAAGGTCGTCTATCGCTGGACCAGGCAGGGCGCGGGCAAGGCGCGCTGGGAACAGGCCTTCTCGTACGACGACGGCAAGACCTGGGAGACGAACTGGACGATGGAGCTCACGAAGGTGGGTTACCCTGATCCCTCCTGAATGGAGGAATTCATGGCCTACATCGACGGATTCGTGGTGCCCGTGCCGAAGACAAAGCTTGCGGCTTACAAGAAGCTCGCGCGGCGCGCCGGCAAGGTGTGGAAGGAGTACGGCGCGCTCGAATACGTCGAGTGCGTCGCGGACGACGTGAAATGGGGCAAGCGCACGTCGTTCCCGCGCTCGGTGAAGATGAACCAACGGTCCGAGACGGTCTTCTTCTCCTACATCGTCTACAAGTCGCGCGCGGATCGCGACCGCATCATGAAGAAGGTCATGTCCGACCCGCGCCTCGCCGACATGATGGACATGAAGAACCTGCCGTTCGACGCGAAGCGGATGATCTGGGGCGGCTTCAGGACGGCGGTGGCGTACTGAGAACGCGGCGATGCAAGGCTGGGGCCTAGGCGGTTTCTCATCGCTGCCCGCGCACGGCCTTGCCGCGCTCGCCGTCTTCGTCTTGTACGCGATCGAGGCGGAAATCCGCTTCGGCGCCAGGGCCCGTAGCAGCTCCGCCGGCGCCTGGGATCGCCGCAGCACGACCGCGCTGAAACTGGCGGCGACGATCCCGATGCTGGGATTCGTGCTCGCGATGAAGGGCGCGAGGTGGAGCGGCACGGTCGCATTGCCATCGTGGCTGGTCGATCCCGCGTCGATTCCGGGAATGCCCGTGGCGGCGTGGATCGGCGTGGCACTCGCCGCGTGCGGAGTGCTCGTGCGCTTGTGGGCGTTGCTCACGCTGCGCCATCGCTACACGCGCACGCTCCTCGTGGGCGACGACCATCCCTTCGAACGTGGCGGTCCATACCGGTTCGTTCGCCACCCCGGATACCTCGGGTCGTTGCTGTTTCTCGACGGATTGGCGCTCAGCTCGGGAAATGCCGTCACGCTCGTGGCTTCCGTCGTCGTGACGTTCGCCGCGTACGCCTATCGCATCCGATCGGAAGACGCGATGCTCGTGGCGGCGTTCGGCGAGGAGTACGTCGCCTATCGCCGGGAGGTGCCCGCGCTCATTCCGTTCATCGGGTGAGCGCGGGCTCCTTTCAGGAACGCTTGTAGAAGTAGTAGTCCGCGGTGTACGGAACGCGCGCTTCCTGGCCCACGTGCCCGGCATCGCAGCCGCTGGCGGGCTCGACGCCGCCGCGGGTCGCCACGCGCAGCACGCTCGTCACGTCCGCGAAGCGGCCGGGTGTGCCGTTGGCTGTCGCGGCGAGCTGCAGCCACGCGATATTGCCCGCGCCCGCGTCCTGCTTCTGTTTCGTGGCGCCCTTGATGCCGCTCCTGTCCACGGTCGACTCCCAGACGGGCCCCGCGCCGTGATGGCCGACGATGGCGCCATCCTCCGAGAGCGTCGCATCGGGGGCGACGAACGCCCACTTGTGCTCGTATCCATCGGCGCTCGCCTTGCAGTTGTAGATCTGGACGCCCGCGGCCTTGAGGACGAAAGCGGGTTGCTCGCCGGCGGGACGGAGCTCGGGCGAGATTCCGGGCGGCTCGGCCAACGCGGCGGCGAATGCGGGAAATGCTGCGGCGAGGATCGACGAAAGGGCAGTGATACGGCTTTGCATTTGCTGTTTTCTCCGTGGGTGGGAGCCATTGATACGCGCGGCGGCGCGCAGTGGATGCAGCGTAAAATCGCGGCATGCCTACGCCAGAACGATTGAACGCCCTCATCGCCGCGGTGAAGTCGGGCGACTATGCCGGCGCCATCCGCGACTTCTACCACGAGGACGCCGTCATGCACGAGAACGGCAAGCCGCCGCGGGTCGGCCGCGCCGCGCTCATCGCCAACGAGGAGCGGGCGATGGCGAGGATGGCATCCATCCGTACCGTAAGCCTCGAGGCCTTCTTCTCCGGGGGCGACGACGTCGCGATCCACAGCGTCTATGAATTCGTCGACAAGGAGGGCCGCCGCTCGGGCCTGGACGAGATGTCGGTGCAGCGTTGGCGCGGCGAGCGCATCGCCGAGGAGCGCTTCTTCTACGATCCGGAGCAGCTGAAGAAGTGAACGTGCCCTGGCTCCTCGCGGCCGCGCTGGCATTGGCTTCGTGCGCGTCGCTGCAGCAAGCCCCCAACGCCATGCTCGACGGCAAGTGGACGTGGACGCGCGCCTCCGATCACTGCGTCGAGGTCTACGAATTCCGGCACGATGGCTCCTACCGCGGCGTGAGCGGCGTCGAGAGCTTCGTCGGCGCATATGTCCTGTCGCGCGAATCGGATCCCGATGGCTTCTTCAAGCTCACGACGACGGTTGTCACGGACTACGGCGGCAAGGGATGCGGCTCCAGCGCGGACAGCACGGGGCAGGCCAACGTCACCTACCTGAAGTGGGCCGACCAACGCGACGAGTACTGGGTCTGTTACCAGCCCACCCTGGCCAGGTGCTTCGGCCCGTTGCGGCGGCTCCCGGGATACGAAGCGGTCGAACGCTCGGCGCGCTCCGGAACGCTCGATCGGGTCAGGTCCTGGTATGACCTGAATCCGGATTGCAGCTCCCGCGGCATTCCGACGGTCCGGGTCGCGGTCCCGGCCGCGCACGGACGAATCGACGTCTCCGAGGGCGTCGATTTCCCCAACTATCCGGGGAGCGACATGCGGCACACGTGCAACATCCAGCGGATTCCGGCGGCCTGGGTGCGCTATCGCGCCGATGACGGCTACGTGGGTGAGGACATGGCGGAGATCGAGGTCCTGATGAGCGACGGGTACGTGTGGCGGATCGTCCATCGCTTCGCGGTGTGGCCCACACCCTTGAAGGCGTTGGTGGCGCCGCCGCCCGAATATCCCGAGGCGTTGCGTGCGGCGGGCGTCGAGGGAAAGGTAGACGCATGGATATACGTCGATTCGCAGGGCGGTGTCGCCCGGGTGGCGATCCGTTCCTCGCCCTCGCCGGAGCTTTCGCGGCTCGTGGAGGCCGCGGTGCAGCAGTGGAAGTACGAGCCTCCCTCGAAGCGGCGCACCGGCGCCCTCATCATCGCCGACCAATACTTCGATTTCAAGATGGCGCCTTAGATACCCATGGGAGCGTGATCACGATGACGTCATCGAAAGCCGCAGCGATTTCCTTCTTCGCGGCCGCGATGTTCGCGGCAAGCCTGCCCGCGATGGGCCAGGCCTCCGCGACGCCCGAAGCGAAGCCCGCGTCGCCACCCGTGGAGCGAGCCGCCGTGAGCGGCCGCAGCCAACGCATGGCGGCCTTCTATTCGCTGAACCCGGACTGTGCCGCGCGCGGAGCGGTCCAGCTGCGCACGGTGTCCCCGCCAGAGCACGGCAAGATCTCGTTCGAGAACGCGAGCGACTTCCCGAACTACGACAAGGACAATCCGCGCTTCGAATGCGACAAGGCCGAGGTGCCGGTCGTTGCGCTCTACTATCGATCGGAAGACGGCTACTCCGGCCCGGATTCGTTCACGATCGAGTCGCTCTATCCCGACGGCAACGGGCGCACCACCCGCTACGTGGTCGATGTCTGGGCTGGGGCCATCACGCCGGCCCCGGTACGCTGAAAGGCCCCTCATGAAAGACCTGACGCAGGGCCCCATCGGCGGGCACATCGTCCGGATGTCGGTGCCGCTCGCGATCGGCCTCATCCTCCAGACCCTCTATTACCTCGTCGACCTCTATTTCGTCTCGCGGCTGGGAGATGCCGCGATCGCGGGCGTGAGCGCGGCGGGCAACGTGTTCTTCATCGTGATGGCGCTCACGCAGATGCTGGGCGTGGGCACGGTGGCGCTGGTCTCGCACGCCGTGGGCCGCAAGGACCAGGCGGAGGCGAACCACGTCTTCAACCAGTCGGTCGTGCTGGCGCTCCTGTGCGCGATCGTGACGCTCGCGGGCGGCTTCGGGCTCGCGCATTGGTACATGGGGACCGTGGGCGCCGATGCCGCGACGCAAGCCGCGGGCATCGCCTTCCTGAACGGCTTCATTCCCGGCATGGCGCTCCAGTTCGCGCTGGTCGTGATGGGCTCGGCGCTACGCGGCACCGGAATCGTGAAGCCCACGATGGTGGTGCAGGCGGCCACCATCCTCCTCAACATCGTGCTGGCACCCGTGATGATCGCGGGCTGGGGGACGGGCATCGCGCTCGGTCCGGCGGGAGCGGGGTGGGCCAGCACCATCGCGGTGGCCGCCGGGACGGTGCTCCTCGCCGTGTACTTCCTGAAGCTCGAGCATTACGTGGGCTTCGACGCGAGCCACTGGAAGCCGGACGTGCGCACCTGGGGGCGGATGCTCAACATCGGCATTCCGTCGGGCGGCGAGTTCGCGTTCATGTCGCTCTACTCGGCGGTGATCTACTGGATCATCCGCGACTTCGGCGCGTCCGCCCAGGCGGGCTTCGGAATCTCCGGGCGGATCATGCAGTCCATCTTCCTGCCCGCGATGGCGGTGGCGTTCGCGGCGGCGCCCATCGCCGGACAGAACTATGGAGCCAGGCTTCCGTCACGGGTGAGGGAGACGTTCAAGACTTCGGTGATCGCGTGCGTGGGCATGATGGTCGTGCTCGCCTTCTTCGTGCACTGGAAGGGCGGCGACCTGATCTCGTATTTCTCGAAGGATCCCTCGGCCATCGCCTTCGGCTCGCAGTTCCTTTCCATCATCTCGTGGAACTTCGCCGCCATGGGCGTGGTGTTCACCTGCTCGAGCCTCTTCCAGGCGCTCGGCAACACGTGGCCCTCGCTCTTCAGCATGGCCACGCGGGTCGTGACGTTCGTCGTTCCCGCCGTGTGGATCTCCTCGCATCCCGGGTTCGACATCGTGGATATCTGGCACCTGTCCGTGGCGACCGTGCTGTTCCAGGCGTGCCTGAGCCTGGTGCTCCTCTACTTCCAGTTCCGGAGCCGGTTGCCGCGGGAGGACGGATCAGCGCTGCGCCCGGGAGCGCAGGCCGCGCGCTAGCAGGGAGAGCGCGAAGCAGATCGCGAAGTACACCGCGCCCGCGAAGAGGAGCATCTCCACGATGCGTCCGCTGCGCTCGCCGATGCCGTAGGCGCGGCCGAAGAAATCCGCGAGCGCGCTCACGTACACGAGCGCCGTATCCTGGAAGAGCACCATCGCCTGGGTCACGATCATCGGCGCCATGTTGCGCAGTGCCTGCGGCAGCACGACGAGGCGCATCGCCTGGAGGCACGGCATGCCGAGGGCTCGTGCCGCATCCATCTGCCCGCCGGGAACGCTCGCAATGCCCGCGCGCACGATCTCGGCGAAGTACGCCGCCTCGAAAAGCGAGAAGGCGACCAGCGCCGAGGCCATCCGCACGTCGGTCGTGGGCGAGAGGCCCAGCGCGCCTTGCAGGAATTGCGGCACCACGAGGAAGAACCACAGCAGCACCATCACCAGCGGCACGGAACGGAAGAGGTTCACGTAGGCCGCCGCGATCCAGGCGAGGGAACGCGAGCGCGAACCGCGCATCACCGCGAGGAGCGCGCCCAGCACCAGGCCGGCGGCGAGCGCCGTGCCCGTGATGCGAAGCGTCACCAGCATGCCCTCGGCCAGGATCTGCAGGGTATTCCCGCCCAGCACCGAGAAATCGAAGCGGTACACCTACTTCACCGTCGCGAAGCCGGGCACGCGCGTGCGCGCCTCGACCCATCGCATGACGCGAAGCGCCGACATGTTAAGCACGAGATAGAGCGCCGTGACCGCGATGAAGGCTTCATAGGGCTGCGAGGTGTAGTCCACGAGCTGGCGGCCCTGGGCGGCGAGCTCGAGGAGCCCGATCATCGAGGCCACGGCGGAATTCTTGAAGACCGTCATGAATTCCGAGGAGAGCGGCGGCATGATGATGCGCAGCGCCAGCGGAAGGAGGACGTGGCGGTAGGCTTGCGGCAGCGTGAGCCCCAGCGCGAGCGCTGAATTGCGCGGCCCCGAGGCGAGCGATCCGATTCCCGCGCGCACCTGCTCGGCGATTCGTGCCGACGTGTACAGGCCCAGGCAAATGGCCGCGGCGAGGAACTGCTGTGCGAGCGGGTTCATGCGCTTCACGCGCATGCCCATCTCCGCGGGCAGCAGCTCGGGCACGACGAAGTAGAACGTGAAGAGCTGCACCATGAGCGGAATGTCGCGCAGGAGCTCCACGTAGGCGGCGGCGAGGATCGACACCGGCCGCTGGGGCAAGGTGCGCGCCACGCCGACGCCGATTCCGAGCACGAGCGCGATCACCCACGCCACGAGGCCGAGCGCCACCGTGAGCCCGAAGCCCGACAAAAGCCAGCCGAGGTAGGTGTCGCCGGTCCCGGTGGGCGCGAAGAAGACGCCCCAGTTCCAGTGGTACAAGGATCAGTCGAACGATTGGTCGTTCGGGTGGGCGTAGAGCTCGCGCATGGCGTCGGTGAGCGGGGCGTTCAGCACCACGCCATCGGGCGGGATCGGCGCCATGAACCACGTGTCGTACATCTTCGCCGCGTCGCCCGAGGTCTGCATCTTCGCGATCACGCGGTCCACGAGCGCCTTGAACTGGGGATCGTCCTTGCGAAGCATGCAGGCGAGCGCTTCCTTGGTCTGGGGCTTGCCGGTGATCACGTAGTCGGCCTTTTCCGGCGCCTTGGCGAGCAGCGAACCCAACACGTCGCGATCCATGAAGAAGGCGTCGGCGCGGTCGGTCTGCAGCATGAGGAAGCCCTGCGAGTGATCGCGGGAAGAGAC
>DATBEA010000033.1:0-4724 GCA_036276215.1 Usitatibacter sp. | reverse complement strand
CGCGATCTCCAACGCCCGCGTGCGCCTGCCCGACTGGGTGAATCGCTTCGAAGGCGCTCGAAGCCTGCAGGTGTATTGGGACAGCGTCTACCGCTCGCTCGACCTGCATGAGCGCGGCCACGTGCAGATCAGCCTCGAAGGCGCCAAGGACATGGAGCGGGCGCTGAACGAGATTCCCGAGCAGCCCACCTGCGAGGCGGTGACGGCCGAGGCGCATCGCCGCGCGCAGCAGGTGTGGTCCATGGTCCAGCGAAGGCAGATGGCTTACGACGCCGAGACCGATCACGGCCGGCGGCAGTGGAGCCCCTACCGCGACTAGCCGGCGTGCGCGACCGCGTCGGCGAGCGCCACGAATTCCGCGACGCTGAGCGTCTCGCCGCGGCGCGTGGGCTCGATGCCGGCGGCCACGAAGGCTTCGGCAGTCACAAGCGCGCGCGTGGCGCTGCGAAGCATCTTTCGCCGCTGCGAGAAGGCGGCCGCCACGATGGAGGCGAAGAGAGATTCGTCGCGCGCACGCAGGCGGCGCGGCCCGAGGGGCTTCATGCGCACGACCGCGGAGTCCACTTTCGGCGGCGGCGTGAAGGCGCCCGGCGGCACGCGCAACGCGAGCGACATTTCGAAGCGGTACTGGAGCATCACCGAGAGCCTTCCATAGTCGGCCGTGCCGGCTTCGGCGACCATGCGATCGACGACTTCCCTTTGCAGCATGAAAACGCAGTCGGACAGGCGCTCGGCGACCTCGGCCACGCGAAAGAGGATCGGCGTCGAGACGTTGTACGGAAGGTTGCCGACGACGCGAAGCGGCGCCGCGAGGCTGCGGAAGTCGAAATCGAGCACATCGGCCTCGTGCACGACCACGTTCCCGTCGCGATGCTGCAGTCGAAGGCGCGCCGCGAGCTCGTGGTCGATCTCGACCACGTGGAGCTTGCGCACGACGCCGATGAGCTCCTGCGTGAGGATGCCGGTGCCGGGCCCGATCTCGACCATCGAGTCGCCGGGCTTCGGGCCGATCGCTTCCACGACGCGGCGCAGGTAGTGCGCGTCGGTGAGGAAATGCTGGCCGAAGCGCTTGCGGGGACGGGGCAGCAAGGTCGCTAGCGCGCCGCCATCTCGCAGGCGAGCGCGATCGCCGCGCGCAGGCTCCCCGCATCGATCTCGCCGGCCCCCGCGAGGTCCAGCGCCGTTCCATGGTCCACCGACGTGCGGATGATGGGAAGCCCGAGCGTCACGTTCACGGCCTCGCCGAAAGCCGCGTGCTTGAGCACCGGCAGCCCTTGGTCGTGGAACATCGCGAGCGCCGCATCGCCCTGCGCGAGCATGCGCGGGGTGAAGAGCGTATCGGCGGGATAGGGGCCGGACTCCCCGAGGCCCTCGGCCGCGAGCTTGCGCACGACGGGCTCGATGACCTCGATCTCCTCGCGCCCGAGGTAGCCGCCTTCGCCCGCGTGGGGGTTCAAGCCCGCCACGAGGATCTTCGGCTTCGGCAGGGCGAACCACTTCGCGAGGTCCGCGTCGAGGATCCTCAGCACGGGCTCCAGCACTTCACGCGTGAGGGCACGCGGGACTTCGGAGAGGGCGAGGTGCGTGGTCGCCAGCGCGACGCGCAAGCCGCCGCCCACCAGCATCATCACCACGAGCGGCGTGCCGGTCCGGTCGGCGAGGTATTCGGTGTGCCCCGTGAAGGCGATGCCCGCGTCGTTGATGACGCTTTTCTGGACGGGCGCGGTGACCATCGCATCGAGCGTGCCGTCGCGGCAGCCGTCGATCGCGAAGTCGAGGAGCGACAGGACATGCCGCGCGTTGCCCGCGTCGAGCTCGCCGGGCGTCACTTCCTTCGCCACGGGTATGTGCTTGATCGAGACCGGCGCCGGATCGTCGCGGCCGCGGAAATCGGGGATCTCGAGCCCCAGGCCGCGCATCCTCGCGCGCTGCGCGATCACGCCGCGGTCGCCCACGATCACCACGCGCGCGGGGAACTTCTCGTGCGCGAGCATCGCGCACAGGTCCGGCCCGATGCCCGCCGGCTCCCCCGCGGTGAGGGCGACGAGGGGGCTAGCGCTCGTCGTAGCGGTTCTCGACGAACGCCCGGTCGCGCGACTGGCGAAGCCAGTCCTGGTACGCCTCGTCGGCCTTGCGCGCGCGGATCGCCTGGCGGGCGACCACGCGCTTGCGGTCGTCCGACATCTCGTCGGAGCGGCGCCCGAGCACCTGGACCAGGTGCCAGCCGAACGGCGTCTGCACCGGCTGGCTCACCTCGTTGTCCTTGAGGGAATTCATCGCGCGCTCGAACTCGGGAACCGTGTCGCCGGGAGCCACCCAGCCCAGGTCGCCGCCCTTCGAGGCGCTCGCATCCTCCGAGTTGTTCTTCGCGATCTCGGCGAAATCGGCGCCTCCCGCGATCTGGTCGCGCAGCTTCTGCAGGCGGTCGCGCGCCTGCGCTTCCGACAGGCCCTCGCGCGCGCGCACCAGGATGTGCCGCACGTGCGTCTGCTGCACGCCGCCCGCCGCGGCCTTGCCGCGCTTCTCGAGCAGCTTGATGATGTGGAAGCCGTTGGGGCTTCGGATGATGTCGCTCACGTCGCCCGGCTGCAGCTTCTCGATGGTCTCGAGGAAGAGCGAGGGCAGGCGCGCCGAGGGGCGCCAGCCGAGGTTGCCGCCCTGGAGCGCGTCGGGCGCATCGGAATAGGTGGCCGCGACCTGCGCGAAGTTGGCGCCGCGGCGCAGCTCCGAGAGCGCCAGCACGGCGCGCCTGCGGCGCTGCTCGATCTGCTCCGGGGTCGCCTGCTGCGGCACCGTGACCAGCACGTGCGAGAGCCGGAACTCGGACTCGCTCGTGGACTCCTTCGCCTCGCGGGCGAGCTCGGTGTCGACCTCGGCATCGGTCACGATGATGCCGTTCTCGACCTCGCGCTCGCGAAGGCGCGCCAGCAGGATCTCGTTGCGGATGTCCTCGCGGAATCGCGGGTATTTCACGCCGTCGCGGTCGAGGGCCGCGCGAAACTCCGGCATCGCGAGGTTGTTCTCCTGGGCGATGCGCTCGATGGTCTTGTCGAGGGTCGCGTCGTCGACCTTGACGCCGTTCTCCTTCGCCATCTGGATCTGCACCAGGTCGTTCACCATGCGCTCGAGGATCTGGCGCGAGAGCGTGTCCGACGAGGGAACCTGGCTGCCCTGGCGCTGGAGCTGCTTGATCACCAGGTTCACGCGCTCGTTCAGGTCGTTCTGCGTGATCACCTCGTCGTTCACGACGGCGACGATGCGATCGACGGGCACGATGCGCGAGGGCGGCGAGGCGAGCGCGGTCTCGAGCTTCGGTTGGGGGGCCTGGGCGTGGGCGGCGGCCGCGGCGAGCCCGAGGGAAAGAAGGAGAATATGAGGCTTCATTGGTTCAGCTCGTCGTAGCGGCGGTAACCCGGGATGTTCTGCCGGATGGTTTCGAACGGGTTGATTCCGATCCTCGAGAGCCCGGTGAGCTCGAGCTGGATCTGGAAGGACGTGGAGTACGTCTGCGCGCCCGTGATGAATCGGTGGGCCACCGCGCGAACCTGCCAGCAGCCTGCATTGTACTCGAAGCCCGCCAGTCCTTCGAGGACCTTGTGGTCCTTCAGGCTCCAGTTCCAGCGCGCCAGGGCGTTGATGTTGTGGAAGAGCGGCCACTGGGTGGAGACGTCCACCTGGTGGATCCCCGGCGTGGTCGTGTCCAGCGGATCGTCGCTGCCGCGCGCGTAGCGGTACGCGAGGTTCAGGATGCTGCCGGGCTCGGGCGAGTAGCGCGTGCCCAGGTACACCTTCGCGGAGCGCGAGAGCTCGGGCGCGTACTGCACGCCCGCGTCGAAGGAGACCGATGGGGACATCTGGCTCGAGAGGAAGCCCACGATGTCGGAGGACTTGTCGTTGGCGAGCGGCTCGGTGAGCGTCACGCGCGGCGGCCGGAAGTAGTACACCTGGCCGATGCCCGCCTTGAGGCGCTCCAGGCCCGTGGCCGATTCGATGAGGCGCGAGGTGAGCGCGATGGTGAGCTGGTTCGCGTCGCCGATGCGGTCGCCGCCCACGAAGCGGTTCTCGGTGAACAGGCGCTGGAAGTTGAAGTCGGCCTCGGCGGTCGTGAAGTTGGGCAGCTGCGTCTGGTCCTTGAACGGGACGTTGAGGTAGAAGAGGCGCGGCTCGAGCGTCTGCAGGAACGAGCGCGTGCCCCAGGCGAAGGGCCGCTCGAAGAAAAGCCCCGCGTCGAGCGACGTGATCGGCAGCGTGCGCGCGGCATCCACCAGGCCCTGGGGGTTGGGATCCATGTGGTAGCGCGTGTAGTTCACGCCGATCTTCGGGATCACGTAGCCCCAGCTCTTGCGCATCGGGTAGGAGATCGAGGGATAGACGATCAGGCGCTCGCCCGTCGGCAGCTCCGGATGGCGGAAGTTGGCGAGCTCGGAGGCGAACTGCCAGTCGAAGCCCGAAACATTCTGCCTGGCGCCGTTGGCGATCAGCTGCGGCAGGATGTTGTACGGGATCGGCACCGACAGGAGCGGATCCTGCAGCGTCTGGTAGCCGAGCACGCGCGCCGACACCGACCACGTCTCGTTGTTGAAGCCCACGATCGCGTCTCGCGGCAGGTTGGTCTGCGAGGTGAGCGCGATCTTGGTGGACAGGTCGCGAAAATAGTTGTCGTCCGAGACCTCCTGCGCGTTCACCCCGCGCTCCAGCCGGGCCACGGCAGCTGCTGCTGGTGC
>DATBEA010000032.1:0-3502 GCA_036276215.1 Usitatibacter sp. | reverse complement strand
GTGGTGGGCCCGCACGCGCTGGGCCTCGCCCCCGATAGCGAGGGCCAGAAGTACCTCGCGGAGTTCGGCGTCGTCTTTCTCATGTTCTACGTGGGGCTGGAATTCAGCCTTCCCCAGCTCATGGGAATGCGCCGCGCCGTCCTGGGCCTGGGCAGCAGCGAGGTCGCCGCCGTGATGGCGTTGGGGATCGGCCTCGCGATGGCCGCGGGGCTCAGCTGGCGCGAGGGAATCATCGTGGGCGGCGTGGCCTCGATGTCGTCCACCGCGATCGTGTCCAAGGCCTTGGCCGAGCGGCTGCAGCTTCACAGCGACTACGGGCGCGCGGTGATGGGCGTGCTGCTCTTCCAGGACCTCGCGGTGATCCCGCTGCTGGTGGTCATTCCCGCGCTGGGCGGCTCGAGCGCGGAGATCGCCTCCGCGATCGGCGTGGCGCTCGTGAAAGCGGTGGTGATCCTCGCGGTCGCGCTCTACCTCGGGCAGCGGCTCATGCGGCCGCTCTTCGATCTCGTGGCGCGGCAGAAATCCTCCGAGCTCTTCGTGCTCTTCGTGCTGCTCGTGGCCCTGGGGCTCGCGTACGTGACGCAGCAAGCCGGGCTTTCGCTGGCCCTCGGGGCCTTCCTCGCGGGCATGCTCATCTCCGAGACGGAATACCGCTACCAGGTGGCGGATTACGTGAAGCCCTTCCGCGACGTGCTGCTCGGGCTCTTCTTCGTGACCATCGGCATGCTGCTCGATCCGCGGGTGCTCGTGGCGCACCTGGGCGCGGTCGTCGGGGTGTTCGCGCTGCTCATCGTGGGCAAGGCCGCGGTGATCTTCGTGCTCGCGCGCGCCTTCGGCGCGGCCAAGCCCACCGCGCTTCGCGGAGCGCTCGCGCTCGCCCCGGCGGGGGAGTTCGGCTTCGTGCTGATCGCGCTGGCCGACCGCGGCGAGGCGATGGGCGAAGGCTGGCTGCAGATCCTGCTCGCGGCCTCGCTCCTTTCCATGCTCACCGCGCCGCTCATCCTCGCGCGCATGGAGCGCATCGTCCTCTATCTCGTGTCGAGCGAGTGGGAGCAGCGCGCGCTCGAGCTGCACAACCTCGCGGTGAAGTCGATGGCCACGCGCGGACACGTGATCGTGTGCGGCTATGGCCGAAGCGGCCAGGCGCTCACGCGCTATCTCGAGCGCGAGAAGCTTTCGGTGATGGCGCTCGATTCGGACCCCGAGCGCGTGCGCGAGGCCGCCGCGGCGGGGGATTCCGTGGTGTTCGGCGACGCCGCGCGGCGCGAGGTGCTCGTCGCGGCCGCGCTTTCGCGCGCCGCCGCCGTGGTGGTGAGCTTCGCCGATACGCCCAAGGCGCTCGCGATCCTCGCCCACGTGCGCAGCATGAGGCCCGAGCTTCCCGTGATCGTGCGCACGTTCGACGACAGCGACGTGGTGCGGCTGAAGGAGGCCGGCGCCGCGGAGATCGTGGCCGAGGTGGTGGAAGGCTCGCTCATGCTCGCCACGCAGACCATGATGCAGCTGGGGATTCCGCTGAATCGCGTGCTGCGCGGCCTGCGCGACGTACGTGCCGAGCGTTATGCGATCGGGAGCGGTTTCTTCCCCGGCGTGACCGACCTGGACGGCGCCGGCGGCGAGCAGCCACGGCTTCACAGCGTGCACCTGGGCCCCGAGGCCGCCGCCGTGGGCCTTACGCTGGGCGCCCTCAACCTGGACGCGCTCGGCGTGCGCGTGAGCGCCGTGCGCCGCATGGGCGCTCGCGAAGTGAACCCGTCCGCCGCCACCCAGCTCAAGGCCGGCGACGTGGTCGTCCTCCTCGGCCCCCTCTCCCAGCTCGCCCGCGCCGAAATCCGCCTCCTGCAAGGCTAAAAGGGGTCAGAGCCCTTTTTCCCCGTAAAAGGGGACAGGTCTGGCGGTCGACCGCGGGGCACGAACTTGACCTGCCTGCCCAGGAATCGGGTTACCTCCTCGCAGTAATCTTCGCTCCCGACGGCCCTGCCCTGCGTGACGCCACGGCGGATGACGGCGATCTCGTCGTCGTCTTGGGGCTCGTTGAACAGGCGGCCGTAGAATTGCGCGCGCTCAATCGCGTCTCGGCCCAGGTTCAGATATTCCGGATGAGGAGTAAGGAGGCCCCCTGGTTCCCCGGTGATGTTTTGGCCATGGCTCGACCATTCGAACGACCGGGGCAGGGGAACAATACCGGCGCGTACGGGGTTCATTTCGATGTAGCGCATGCAAGCGAGAAAATACCGCCTCGTCTCGACCATGCTCGATCTGAACCGGCCCTCGAAGAGGGTGCCAGTGCGGCGATGCATCTTGTTGACACGCCTTACATACTCACGGCCGACATCCTGCATCATCCGGGAGGCCGCGAACTGCGCTCTAGGCGTCGCGAGAACGTGCACATGGTTCGACATCAGGACGAAGCTGTGCACTTCGCAACCGCGCACCGCCCGCGCCTCGCCCAGGCACTTCAGGAAGTGCAGCCGATCGTCGTCCGAGAAGAAGATGCGCTGGCGGTCGTTGCCGCGCACGATGAGGTGATGCGGCAACCCGGGGAAGTCGATTCGCGGTGACCGGGGCATTCCGACCCAACGGTTGGCTGTGACAACCGGCCTACACAGACAAACGGCCCGCCGAAGCGAGCCGTTTTGTTGACCTGTCCCCTTTTAGGTGGATAAAGGGATCTGACCCCTTTAGAACGCCCGGCCCGCCGAAGCGAGCCGCACGGGTGATCTGTCCCCTTTTACGTGAAAAAGGGCTCTGACCCCTTTAGAACGTCGTGCACACCGTGTAGTTGGTGGCGTCGTCAGGCGCCGCGATCGCCGGGCTGCCCAACGCCGCGCCGTCGGCCACCACGCGCATCGAGCCGGTGTCGGTGTGGCCATCGTCCATCTGGATGTCGAGCTGCTTGGCGAACTTGCCGAGGATGCCGGCGGAGCAGACCTGGTAGGTGCCCGTCATGCCGGAGATCTGCATCTGCGCGGTCGTGCCGCTCGAGATGCCGAGGATGCCGCCCACGGCGTTGCGCGGGACGTACGTCGTGTCGGCCACGTCCGTCGGGCCCGCGGCGAGGTTCGCGAGGCGCACGTGCTGCCAGAAGAGGAACGACTCGTCGGTATTCGTGGTCGAGTTCCAGTTGCCGTTGACCACGCCGTTGCCGATGCCCGCCGCGGCGGCCGCGGTCGCGCCGGTGATGTGCGCCGCCACGTTCGCGTCGTCGCCCGGCAGCGCCTTGAACTTGTCCTGGTAGGCGTAGATGTACGTGGGGATCACGCGGAAATCGTTGGCGAGGTTCTTCACCTTGGCGCTGTTGATCAGCTCCTGGCCTTTCAGGATGCCGCCCAGCAGCAGGCCGATGATCACGAGGACGATCGCGATCTCGACGAGCGTGAATCCGGATTGTTGCCTTCTCATGTTGCCTCTCCCATTAGTTATCTCCTGCGGTGCCGAGGATAGTGCAAGCCGCGTGCCATCGACAATAAACTACTGTTTTTCAGTATTATTTGGCTTTCGC
>DATBEA010000031.1:0-16701 GCA_036276215.1 Usitatibacter sp. | reverse complement strand
GATGTACCTCTACCACTTGCCGCTGCTGTTGCTGCTCGGGGCCGTCCTGCCCGCCCGATCGCCGATCGCGCTGCCGGCCTACCTCGCCGCGGCGATCGCGGTGGCGTACGTTTCGTGGCGTTACGTGGAGCAGCCGTGGCTGCGCGGCGTCCCCGGCCTCGCGCGATCAGCGGCGCGAGCGTCCGCCGACGAGGAGCGCGGCGCCGATGGCGAGGACCTGCAGCGTGGCCACGCCCCATAGCACCTGCGTGAAGCGCCCGGCGTCCATGAGCGGCCCGAAGGCGAGCGGCGCGAGCGCGAGGCCCGCGTCGATGCCCGAGTAGACGAAGCCGTACACGCGGCCGAAGGCGCGCGTGCCGAAGGTCGAGGTCGCCGCGCGCCTCACCAGCATGTCGCGCGAAGGTCCCGCGAAGCCCACGCCGAAACCCATCGCGGCCATGAGGGGCACCACGCTCCAGGCCGGCGGCCATGCGGTGGCGAGGGCCACGGCGCACATCGCCGCGGCCGCGAGCGAGATCGCAACGCGCCGGTCCTCGTCGCCGCGCGCCGCGAAGAATCCGCCCGTTCCCACGCCCGCGGCGCTGCCGATGAGGTATGCCGTGAGGGCCGAGGTGGCGACCGCGAAGGAGATGCCGTAACTGCGCGCGAGGAGCGGCGGCGCGAAGTTCTGCAGCGCGCCGAAGGCCATCACCGAGAGGAAGAAGAAAAGGAAGCACATCCACACCACGCCCGCGCGCAGGAACGCGAAGGACGACCCGCGGCCGGGCGGCGCCTCCTGCACCGGCATGCGCTGCACGTCCTGGAGGAGCTTGCGGTTGGCGAGGAGGAACGCGAGGGACGTGAAGCCCACCATCGAGGCGCCCACGCAGGCGGCACGCCAGCTGCCCATGGACTGCGCGATGGCGAGCACGAAGACGGGCGCCGCGGCCCAGCCGAGGCTGCCCGAGAGGCCGTGGACCGAGAAGGCGTGCCCCAGTCGCTGCGTCGAGACGCGCCGGTTCATGATCGTGTAGTCGGCCGGATGGAAGACGCAGTTGCCCACGCCGGCGATGGCGGCGGCCGCGAGGAGCATCGGATAGCTTCCCGCCGACGCGTAAGCCAGGCCGGAGAGCGAGAGGATCCCCACGCCCGCGCACAGCACGCGCATGCCGCCGAAGCGGTCCACGGCGAAGCCCGCGAGCGCCTGGCCCACGCCGGAGACCACGAAGAAGACGCTCATCACCGCGCCCACCTGGGTGAACGTGAGGCTGAATTCCGCCATCAGCATCACGAAGAGCGGCGGGATCACGAAGTGGAAGAAGTGCGAGGTGCCGTGCGCGAATCCCACCAGCGAGATGATCGCGGCGTCGTGGCGAAGGCTCGCGGGCGCGGCGGGACTGGCGACGGACATGGCTCGTATTGTACCGTGCCGGTCATGGCCAAGACCCCACGCAAGGACCCGCGCTGCCCCTGGTGCCTCGGCAGCCCCGAGTACATCGCCTACCACGACCGCGAATGGGGCAAGCCCGTACACGACGACCGCGTGTTCTTCGAGTTCCTCACCCTCGAAGGCGCCCAGGCGGGATTGTCCTGGTCCACCATCCTCGCCAAGCGCGAGAACTACCGGCGCGCGTTCGCGGGCTTCGACCCCGCGAAGGTGGCGCGCTTCACGCCGGCACGCGTCGCGAAGCTGCTCCTCGATCCCGGCATCGTGCGCAACCGCCTCAAGGTCGAAGGCACGGTGCGCAACGCGAAAGCCTTCCTCGAGGTGCAGCGCGAGTTCGGGAGCTTCGACCGCTACGCCTGGCATTTCGTGGGCGGGCGGCCGCGCACCAACTTTCCGCGCTCGCCAGGAACCGTCCCTGCCACGTCGCCGCAATCGGACGCGCTCTCGAAGGACCTGAAGCGCCGCGGCTTCACCTTCGTGGGCTCGACCATCATGTATGCCTTCATGCAGGCGACCGGGCTCGTCGACGACCACCTGGTCGGCTGTCCCGCGAAAGCGGCGTGATAAGTTACGCGGCTCCATGCCGGCCTTCCTGACGTTCGCCATCCTCGCCGTCTCGGTGCTCGTCACGTCGTTCATCTCGGGAATCCTCGGGATGGCCGGCGGGATGATCCTCATGGGCATCCTGCTGGCGCTCCAGCCGGTGCCCGTGGCGATGATGCTGCACGGGATCACGCAGTTCGCCTCCAACGCGTGGCGCGCGGTCCTCTGGCGCGACAAGGTGGACTGGCGCATCTTCCGCGGCTACTTCGTGGGCGCGGTCGCCGCGCTCGCGGTCTTCGCCATCGTGAAGCTCGTCGTGAGCAAGCCCGTGGCGCTCATCGTGATGGGCTTCACGCCGTTCGTCACGCTCGCGCTGCCCGAGAGCTTTCACCTGAACGTGGAGCGCCGCGGCCATCCCGTCGCGTGCGGCCTGGTCTGCATGGCGCTGGCGCTGATGGCGGGCGTCTCCGGGCCGATCCTCGATATCTTCTTCGTGCGCTCGAAGATGGGCCGCCACGCGGTGGTGGCGACCAAGGCCATGACCCAGAGCCTCTCCCACGTGCTGAAGATCATCTACTTCGGCGTGGTCCTCGCGGTGGAGCGCGGCTCCAACCTCGATCCGTGGCTCGCCGGCGTGATGGTGGTGATCGCCCTCACGGGGACCTCGCTTTCCCGCCACGTGCTCGAGCGCATGAACGACAAGTCGTTCCGCCTCTGGACGCGCTGGACGGTGATGTCGCTCGGCTTCTTCTACCTCGCGAGCGGGGTCTGGATGCTCGCTCGCTAGGAACGCGCGGCCGCCGCGATTGTCTGTAGGGCGTGCCGAAACTCCGCGTCTCCCTCCCGCGCCTCATCCTCCTGGTGCTGCTCACCATGGTGGTGACGGTGCTGGGGATCAACCTCTTCTCGGACCCGGAGAAGAAGATCCGCCGCGAGGTTCGCCACGCCTATGGCGTCGAGGACCCGCAGTTCTCGCGGGCCATGGGCGTGCTGCTGGGCCCGGCGCTCGTGGAAGGCAATCGCGTCGAGACATTGCTGAACGGCGACGAGATCTTTCCCGCGATGCTCTCGGCCATCCGCTCGGCGAAGCGCACGATCACGTTCGAGACCTACATCTACTGGTCCGGCGGGATCGGCCAGGAATTCGCCGACGCGCTCTCGGAGCGCGCCAGGGCAGGCGTGAAGGTGCACATCCTCGTCGACTGGGTGGGAAGCCAGAAGATGGATGCGAAGCTCCTCGGCCAGATGCGCGAGGCCGGGGTGGAGCTGCGCAAGTACCACGCCCTTCGCTGGTACACGCTCGACCGGCTGAACAACCGCACCCACCGCAAGCTCCTGGTCGTGGACGGGCGCGTGGGATTCACGGGCGGCGTGGGCATCGCCGACGACTGGAGCGGGCACGCCCAGGACAAGGACCACTGGCGCGACACGCATTACCGCCTGGAAGGCCCGGCCGTGGCGCAGATGCAGGCGGCCTTCATGGACAACTGGACCAAGGTGACCGGCAGGGTGTACTCGACCCCCGACTACTTTCCCGCGCTCGCGCCGGCGGGGGAGCTGCGCGCGCAGGTCTTCAAGAGCTCCATCGACGGCGGGGCCGAGAGCATCCACCTCATGTACCTCCTCTCGGTCGCCGCGGCCACGCGCAGCATCGACCTTTCGATGGCGTACTTCGTGCCCGACGACGTCGCCCTCGACGCCCTCGTCGCGGCGCTGCGCCGCGGGGTGAAGGTGCGCATCATCCTGCCCGGGCCCATCAGCGACGCGAAGCTCGTGCAGAAGGCCTCGCGCGCCAAGTGGGGAGCGCTCCTCGCCGCGGGAGGCGAGATCTGGCAGTACCAGCCCACGATGTTCCATTGCAAGGTGCTGGTGGTCGACTCGCTGTGGACCTCGGTGGGCTCGACCAACTTCGACACGCGCTCCTTCAGGCTGAACGACGAGTCGAACCTGAACGTGCTCGACGCGGGTTTCGCGAAGCGCCAGGAGGAGGATTTCGCACGGGACCTGGCGCATTCCCGGCGCGTGACGCTTGCCGAGTGGGCGGGCCGTCCCTGGACGGAGAAGGCCTGGGAGCACGTGCTGGCCCTCTTCGACGGGCAGCTCTAGGCGGGAACGCGCCCCCGCGCCCGCTGTCTTTGTGAGCATGAACCGGCCGCCGACGCTCTTCACGCGCATCGCCAAGGGCACCTCGCGCTTCGCGGGCCGGCCGCTCACGTTCGCCTTCGTGACGCTCCTCGTGCTGGCGTGGGCCGTGAGCGGACCGTACTTCGGCTACAGCGACACGTGGCAGCTCACGATCAACACGGGCACCACGATCGTCACGTTCCTGATGGTGTTCCTCATCCAGGCCACGCAGAACCGCGACGCCGAGGCGATCCAGATCAAGCTGGACGAGATCATCCGCGCGCTCGACGGAGCCCACAACGCGCTGCTGGACCTCGAGGAGCTCGAGGAGGAGGACCTGGTGAAGATGCGCGCGAACTACCTGAAGATCGCGAACCAGGCGCGGCAAACGCTGCGCAAGGGTGGCGCGGATACCGGGTCGCCGGACGTCGAACCTAGGTAAACGACACCGCGGTGGTGTTGGCCCCGCACAGGAGCACGCCGATCCTGCGCTCGCGCGGCGCGGGCTTCCAGGCGCCGGAAAGCAGCGCCGCGAAGGCCGCCGCGCCGCCGGGCTCGGCCACCACCCGCAGCGTCTTCCACAACGCGCGCTGCGCATCGCGGATCGCATCGTCGGTCACGAGCACGGTGCGCACGTGGCGCTGCGCGACCGGGAACATGAGCGCGCCTACCTGGCGCGGGGCGAGCGAATCGGCGGCCACGCCGCCGGCCGGCGCATCCACGGGCGCACCGGCTTCGAGCGCGCGCGTGAGCGTGGGAGCGGCTGCGGGTTCCACGCCGATCACCTTCGTGCGCCCGGCATACCAGCCCGCGACGCCGCCGACGAGCCCGCCGCCGCCCACCGCCACGAGCACCGCATCCAGTCCCGGGGACTGCGATTCCCATTCGAGGCCGACCGTGCCCTGCCCCTGGAGCGTTTCCCATTGGTCGTAGGCATGGATCGGGGTGGCGCCGGAGGACTGCACGAACTTCTCGCTCGCCCGGAGCGCGTCGTCGTATCGGTCTCCGCCCACCTCCAGGCGCGCACCGTAGCCGCGGATCTGCTCGATCTTCGCGGGCGAGGCCACCGTCGGCACGAAGATCGTGGCGGGAATGCCCAGCTTCATCGCGGCGTACGCGACCGCCGCGCCGTGGTTGCCGCCGGAAGCCGCGACCACGCCGGCCGCGCCGATCGGGCGAGTGAGCAGCTGGTTGAAGGCGCCGCGTGTCTTGAAGGACCCCGCGTGCTGGAGGAATTCGAGCTTGAACGCGATGCCCACGCCCGGCAGGCCGAAATCGGCGCCGTCGGCGTCGAGAACCGGCGTGGCGCGCACGTGCCGCGAGATGCGCGCGTGCGCGGCGGCGATGCTCGCGGCGTCCAGCCCCGCGGCCGTCAGTGGCGGGTCGCCGAGGCGTCCGGCCCCGGGGTTTCGCGCATCGAGAGTATGGACGGTAGTGCTCCGAGATCGGCGGGCTTCACCCGATGGTAGTCGAATCCCGATCGCGTCGTGCGGCGGCGATTCAGCGCTTCGAATCGCCGGGCTTCCCCGCGGGAAGCTCGTCGCCCTCGCGATCATAGGCGGGAGGAACGTAGAAGTTCAGGGTCTTGAGGAGCGCGCGCCCGGTGTTGGTGATCTCGTGCTCGTCGCCGTGCTCGATGAGGACGAGCGCACCGGGCCCGAGGACGTAGCGCTTGCCGTTGATTCGCGCGCGTCCCGCGCCCGCCACGACGAAGAGCCATTGGTCCGCGCCGCGGTGCCGGTTGTGCGCGCTGCCTTCGGACTTGCCGGGAGGAAGCACCATCTCGGCGGCCTGCGAGCGCGCGTTGCCCGCCGCGACGCGAAAGCCCTTGCCGAAACGAAGGCGTTTTCGCTTCATGCGCGCTTGGCGTTGCGCTCGATCCAGCCCGCGAACGCCAGCAGGAACTGCTGGAAGAGCTCGCGAGTGGCATCGTTCGCGGGCTTGCCCGAGGCGTCCACGACCTTGTCCACCTGGCCCACGTACAGCTCGGGCATCTGCATCATCGGCATGTCCAGGAAGACCACGCATTGGCGCACCTGGTGGTTCGCGCCGAATCCGCCCAGCGCGCCGGGGCTCGAGCTCGCGACCGCGCAGGGCTTCCCGTTGATCGCGCCCTTGCCGTAGGGACGCGAGCCCACGTCGATCGCGTTCTTGACCGCCGCGGGCATGCCGCGGTTGTACTCGGGCGTGACGAAGAGAATGGCGTCGGCGGCCGCGAGCCGCGTGCGGTACTCCGTCCACGCCGGGGGCGGCGAATCGGTCTCGAGGTCCTGGTTGTAGAGCGGGAGCGCTCCGATCTCGACCAGCTCGAGCTCGAGCGAATCGGGCTGGAGGCTGCGAAGGGCGGTGGCGAGGCGGCGCGTGAACGCCTCCTTGCGCAGGCTGCCCACCAGGACGGCGACGCGTTTCTTCGGCATGGTTGTTCTCCTTGGTCGAGTGTGACTGGCCGGTTGCGCGCGAGTTGCACGCCGGACGGATTATGATGGCACGTGCTCGTCACCCCGCCTACCTTCCGCTCCCTCGCCGAGCCCATCGCCCACGACGCCCCCCGCGCCTTCGTCTTTCGCGGCGGGGAGCTGCTGGTGCGCGAGCCCGACCTCGCCCTGCCCGATGCAAGCGCGGTGAAGGGCCTCGCGCTGCCGCCGTCACAGGTCTTTCCGCTGGGCATCTTCGACAAGGAGTACTGCGTCGCCGCGTGGGTCGCGAAGGAGAGCGCCGCTCCGCAGGGGCATGCCTTCCGGAGCCTTCGCTCGCTCTTCGGGCGTCTTGACGATCACCTGCTGTCGATCGCCGGGCGCGCCTTCCAGGTCGCCGACTGGGCGCGCAACCATCGGTTCTGCGGCGCGTGCGGCAAGCCCATGGCCGCGGTGGCCGGCGAGCGCGCCATGCGCTGCGAATGCGGCCACGTGGCCTACCCGCGCATCGCGCCCGCGATGATGGTCCTCGTGAAGCGCGGCGATTCGATCCTGCTCGCGCGCAACGTGGCCGTCGCGCCCGGCGGGCGGATGAGCGCGCTGGCGGGGTTCCTCGAGCCGGGCGAGTCCGTCGAGGACGCGATCCACCGCGAGGTGCACGAGGAAGTGGGGCTCTTCGTGAAGGACCTTCGCTACTTCGCGAGCCAGTCGTGGCCCTTCCCCGGCTCGCTCATGATCGCCTTCACCGCCGAGTACTCGTCGGGCGAGATTCGCGTGGATCCGGCCGAGATCGCCGAGGCGCACTGGTTCGGGCCGGGGGAGCGCCTCCCGGACCTTCCACCGCCGCAATCGATCTCGCGGGCGCTGATCGAGGCGAACCTGCCCGCCGCCGCCGTGCGCGCCGCGGGGCGCTAGGGCGCCACGGTCGCGTCGGTCACGCCGCTTCGCTTGAGCGCCGCGGCGACGAATCCCGAGCGCTTCTTCTCCTCGATGAACTCGCGCAGGTATCGCGCCGCGTGCTCGCGCGCGCGCGGCACTCCCGCCGCCTGTCCGATCACCATGAAGTTGCCCTCGATCACGCGAAGCGACGGGTCCTTCGCCGCGGCGGCCACGAGCGGGTTCTTCACGCCCGCGACGGCGTCCAGGTCCTGCGCGCGGAAAAGCTCGACCGCGGCGATCGAGGTGGGCGCGCGCACGAGCTCCGCATGCTTGAGCGTGCGCGAGAGGTAGAGGTCGTAGGCGGTCTTGTTGCCGACGGCGATCTTCACGCCCGCCCGGTCGAAGTCGTCGATGCGCTTGAGCGGCGAGGCGCCGCGCACCATGTAGGTGCCTTCGATCTGCACGTAGGGCTTCGAGAATGCGATCTCGTTGGCGCGCAGCGGATCGTCGGCGAGCATGGCCACGTCCCAAGCGCCTTCCTTCACCGCGTCGGCCATCTTGCCCGCGGTGTCGTAGGTCACGTAGGCGATGCCCACGCCCAGGCTTTCGGCGAGAGCGCGCGCGAGGTCGGGGCCCACGCCGCGCGGGGCGCCTCCGCCCAGGTCCTTCTGCGCGATCACGGGGTTGCCGAAGTTCACGCCGGCGCGCAGCACGCCGGTGGGCGCGAATTCGCGGCGCAGGTCACTGTCGACGGATGGCGTCATGGCGCAAGAGGCGAGCGCGAGGCCCGCGAGGAGGAGGAAGGTTCTTCGCATGACCGGCATTCTAAACCCGCGACACGAAGGGGCTGCCGCGCACGTAGAAGCGCAGCAGGCGCCGGGCCCAGTGCCCCGCGTAGTCCACGCCGATGCGAGGACGGCACACGATCTTCAGCCCCGGCTCCTCGCGCGGCGCCGCGATGTAGAGCGACTCGCTCACCAGGTCGTGACCGTTCAGGCGCCCGTCGATTCCCATCGCGCGGCAGAGGAGCGCCGGGCCCTGCGTGCGGCCCTCGACGTTCTTCACGGGCTCCAGAGCGCGCAGGAGGACCGCGCTCGCCGTCCCCTCCTCCTGCGTGACCACGTTCATGCACCAATGCATGCCGTAGACGAAATAGACGTACGCATGGCCCGGCGGCCCGAACATCACGCGCGTGCGCGGTGTGAGGCCGCGCGCCGAATGCGCCGCGAGGTCGTGGGGCCCCAGGTAAGCCTCGGTTTCCACGATGCGCCCGACCCGCTCCACGCCCCCCACGCGATGGACGAGGTGCTTTCCGAGCAGCTCGCGCGCGACATCCACCGTGTCGCGGTCGTAGAAACGTCGCGGCAGCCTTCGGCTCACGGGTTGCTCCGGGCGAGTGCCAAGCGGCGATGGTAATAAAAAAAGCCCGGCGTGGTATCTACGCCGGGCTCAAGCCCTTGCCGCGGGAGGCGACGGCAAGTCTCCAGGCGCAATGCTACCTCCCGGGCCCCTTCGCCAACCTTTCCCGACGCCCTGGAAGACAGCGTAATTTCGTTTCCAATTGTTTCCCCTCGCACCGGCGTGAGATTCAACCTACGGCGGGAACAACGCACGCGCTTGCGCGGTCGCACACGGACGAATCGATCACGAGAGGAGATGCGACATGAACCGCGATCAGGTGAAGGGCCGGGTCAACGAAGTGGCGGGCAAGGCGAAGAAGGCGGCCGGAAAAGCCACCGGAAGCACCACGATGCAGGCCAAGGGCCTCATGAAGGAGGCCGGCGGCAAGATCCAGAAGAACGTCGGCGACGTTCGCGAGCGCAACCGCGAAGAGAAGGACCGCAACGCCGGGTAACGATCCTCAGGTCAGGGCGGCGAGCTCCTCGTCGCCCTGCTGGGCCCTCTCGAACTTGAGGAACTCGTAGTAGCCGCAGCGCGAGGTGTCCGGGTACTTGCGGCACACGCCGGGACGCGCGTCGTAGATGGTGCAGCGGCGCTTCTCCTGGTCGAGCATCATGCAGGTCGAGTCGAAGATCCGATCCTTGCGGTGACGCATCATCCGGATCTTGCCCTTCGCGTCGGACTTGGTGAAACGCTCCTCGGCCTGCGCGTAGGTGAGGCTGAAGTGGCGCGCGAGGCGCTCGATGTCCCGGGTGCTGACCTCGATCTCCGTGTACGTGCAGCAATACGCGGGGCACTTGGCGCAGGAATAGTTGGCGCGGACCGGGATGGGAAAGGGTTTGCTCATCCTTGTTCGATGTTTGTCATGGGCTCGCGCCGATTGTACAGACGACGACGCGTCCCCGTACAGCGGACGCGTTGCCGATTGATGCGCGAAACCCCGGCTAGAACGGCTGGCGGGCGATCTGCTTCCTGAAAGTCTGGCCGTCCACCGTATAGGTGAGCGTTGCCGACGACGTGCCCGAGAAAGCGATCGACATGGTGCCCACGGCCGTCGCCTTCACCGCGGCGGCATTGAAGGCCGAGCCGTAGAAGCTGCCCGGCGCCGCCTGGGTACGGAAGAGCGTGCCGCTGTAGGTGGCGCCGTTCCAGGCGCCACCCGGCATCACGTACCAGATCGGGCCGCCGTACTGCCCATACGTGTAGATCACCGAGAAGAGCGTGTGATCCTGCTGGGCGATGGAAAGGCCCCAGCCCGACTCCGACGCGTTCCACCAGAGGTCGCCATAGGAGGCGATGGGGCTGGAATCGCCCGTCCCGAAGGATTGCTTCTGGATCGACTTGGTGCCCGATACGCCGTTCACCGTGTAGCTCAGCACGGCGCGGTCGGTTCCCGACAACGCGATCGTGGCGGTCCCCACCTTCGTGGTCGACACCTGGGAGATGTTGTACGGCCCGGTCGAGGGCGGCCCGCTCGTGGCGTAGACGTCGCCCTGGATCGTCGTGGTGGACGTCCACGTCCCGCCGGGCATGACGACCCAGGTGGGCGTCCCGCCGATGGCATAGGCGTACCACGCCGCGAAAAGCGCGGAGCTGTGCTGGTTGATGCTCAAGCCCCACCCCGACTCCGACGGATTCCACCAGAGCGCCGTGTAGTTCTGCGCCGGCGTGAAGACGGGAGGCGGCGGCGTGCCGCCCGTGGAGCCCGAGCCGCCCCCACCGCCACCCGACGAGGGCGTCCCGCCGAGGTAGCGCGAGAGGCTCGCGTTGTACGCCACGTCGAAGCGGCCGTAGAAATCCGAGCCCTTGTCGCTGCACGAGGTCCCGTCGCCGCCGTAGAGCTGGCCCAGGATGTAGTGCCCGTTCTGCGAGAAGAGCGCCGATCCGCTGCTGCCCGGCTCGGTCATGCCGCTCGACCAGTTCACCTCGATGAAGGTGCCGCCGGACGAGGTGGCGTGGCTGCACGAGAAGCTGTCGTCGCCGCTCGAGACGCAGCTCGCGTACGAGGTCACGTTGCCGAAGCTGATCTTCTGCAGGTCGCCCTTGGGATGGTGGATTCCCACCACCGCCGCGCCCACGGACGCCGGGGTTCCCACGCTCCAGCCGGCATACATCGCGCCGCCGGGTGGCGTGCCCGAAAGCCGCATGAGCGAGGTATCGGTGGTCGCGCTGTTGTAGAGGAGCGTCGCCCCGCCGTTCAGGGTGACCGAGCCGCCCTTCGCGCCGCTGTCGCACGAGGTGGAGCGGTAGAACCAGAAGCTCTGCATCGACGAGGCCGAAGCCTGCGAGTTGATGCAATGGTTGGCCGTGAGGAAGTACGGGATCGAGGTGGAAGTGTCCAGGTCCACTACGAGCGTGCCGGTGCAGACGTAGCTCGTGCCGCCGTCCTGGAAGAGGATGCGGGCCGTGGCGTCGCTCTCGTTGGCCCAGGTGCCCTGGTAGCACATCACGTCGTTCTCGCACGCCGCGGCGGCCTTGGGCACGGCGAAGTTCGTCGCGGCCGAGGTGACCAGGTGGGAGACGGTCGGCACGGCCACGTCGAGGTGCGCGGGGCTCGCGCCCGCGGGAATCTCGATCTCGACCACGAGCGTGTCGCCTTCGACCAGCGGCGACCAATAGAGGAGCGCGGCGTCGGAAAGCTCGCCCGCCGCGAGGTTGCGCCCGACGTTCTCGCGGATCTCCTCGGCGGTCGCCTCGGAGGTGTCGCCCACGGCGGGCGCGTAGAAGCGCACGCGCGTGCCGGCAGGCATGGCGCCCACGCGAAGCCCGGCGCGAAGCGAGAGGGCGCCCGGGGACGTGACGCTCATGGCGGCCACCTGCGCGCCCGAATCGAGCGCGCGCCAACGCAGGGCCGAGACGGTGCCGGGCCCATCGGAGAGCTCGGGGACGGACCGCGCGAAGCCCACCTGCTGCGGGATGAACGACCCGCCCGCAGCGGCCGACTTCTGCACGGCCATCTCGCCGGCGGGAGCGAGCCTCACGGCATGGATCGCGGACGGATCGGCGCGGCGCACGACGGGCTCGGGCCGCACGGTCGAATAGGGCTGGTACTCCGGCTCGGCGCGGATCACGGCGTCGCTTGCAGGCGACGATGCCTGCGCGAACGCCGCGCCAGCGAGGAATGCGCACGCCCATGTGCCACGGGCCAAGCGCGAGAGAATCGACGACTTCATTTCCACTCCCTGGACCCGGCGGCTCGCCGCCGGCAAAGATGTGCAACCGCCATTATCCCGGATGCACCACGCAGTGGAACCCCCACGCGTTGCAGGCGTAACCGCCTAGTTGTGCCGCTCGCGCCCCGCGCTTTCCGCCGCGATCTCGTCATCGCCCAGCGCGCGCGCGTAGACCTTCACCTCGTCGATCATGCCGCGATAGGCGCCGATCCGCTCGGCGCCCGTCCCCAGCCGCACGGTGCGCACGTCGGCGAATCCCGGCGTGTCGCTCCAGGCCATCGAGCGCGCGACGAGGCTTCCGTCCACGTAGAGGCGCATGCGATCCACGAGGAAGCGGTCGTACACGATCGCGAGGTGCGTCCAGCGTTCCGGCTCGACGCGCACGTTGCCCGCGGGCGCAACCCGCGCCTCTCCCACGCGCGCGATGGGCTTGAAGCGATACGCATCGGGCAGGAGCCCGCGTTCGGCCGATGGCGGCCGCGTCGACGTCACCTCCATCGAGAGCGAGACCTGGCGGATCTCGGGCCGGCCGTGATATTCGCCTTCGAGGTCCACGGCGGCGAGGGTCTGGAGGTTGCGGCCCTTGAGGTAGGGATTCACCCAGTTCTCGCGGCGCATCCACAGCTCGAGCGTGAGGCCGTTGCGCGTGTCGAAGCCGCGCGGCGCGTCGATCTCGACCCAGTCGCCCGAGCCGCCGACCCAGAGGCCATTGCCGAAGCGGCCCTGGCGCGGCGCCACCTCGTCGCCGTGCGTGCGCGTGAGGTAGTCGTCGCCGGGAAATCGCCGGTCGAAGCTCAAGTAGATGACCGGGCCCGACGCGGGCGCGGCCTGCTCGCGCTGGAACTCGATCGCGACCCACGCCGCCAGGCCCAGGAGGGGCGCGACCACCGCCACCACGGCCGTGTGGCCCAGCGAGGGCAGCGCGCGGCCGAACGCGTGGAGCGAGGCGACCAGGCACCCGATCGCGAAGAGGCCGAGGAGCCCGTAGAAGAAGACCGACCGCACCGCCGCCTCCACGTCGGGGCGCAGGCGCAGCGGGAAGTCGAGCGCGATCCCCTCGGGGCCGACGGCCACCATGAGCCACGCGGCGCCCAGGGCGAGGAGCGCCAGCACGGCGCTCGCGATGCCGTTGCCGTAGGGCCCGCTCGGCAGCAGCGAGCCCGTGGAGAAAGCCCCGCGAAGCGGCAGTATCCCGCTGCCGATGAAGAGCAGCGCCACGGTGGCCACGACCCATCGGGGAGCACGGAACCCGTCGTCGTCGCCGAAGAGCGCGAAGCCGAGCAGGCCGATGCCCACGCCGACGATCGCTCCACCGATCAGCAGGTCGCGCCGTATGCCGGGGTGAATCACGTCAGGACGAGAGCTCCGTCATTACCTTGTAGAGGTCCGATTTGCCCTCGAATCCTATGCCCGGGAGGTCCGGCATCGCAACGTGGCCGTCCTCCACGCGCACGCCGTCGGGAAACCCGCCGAAGGGCTGGAAGAGGTCCGGATACGACTCGTTGCCGCCGAGCCCCAGGCCCGCGGCGATGTTGAGCGACATCTGGTGGCCGCCATGGGGGATGCAGCGCGAAGGCGGCCAGCCGTTCTCGCGCAGCATCGCGAGGGTGCGCAGGTACTCGACCAGGCCATAGGAAAGCGCGCAGTCGAACTGCAGCCAGTCGCGGTCGGGGCGCATGCCGCCGTAGCGCACGAGGTTGCGCGCGTCCTGCATGGAGAAGAGGTCCTCGCCGGTGGCCATGGAATTCGGGTAGTGCGAGGCGAGCGCCGCCTGGAGCTCGTAGTCGAGCGGGTCGCCCGGCTCCTCGTACCAGAAGAGGTCGTAGGGCACCATGGCCTCGGCATAGGCGATGGCGGTCTCCCGGTCGAATTTCCCGTTCGCGTCAACGCAAAGGCGGGCGCTCGTCCCCAGCGCACCCACCACCGCCTCGATGCGGCGCAGGTCCTCGGCGAGCGGCGCGCCGCCGATCTTGATCTTCACCACGCGGTAGCCGCGATCCACGTAGCTCTTCATCTCGTTCACGAGCGCTTCGTCGCCCTTGCCCGGGTAGTAGTAGCCGCCCGCGGCGTAGACGAAGACGCGCGGGTTCGCCTTTCCATCGCCGTAACGCTCGGCGAGCAGGCGAAAGAGGGGCTTGCCCTCGATCTTGGCGACCGCGTCCCACACCGCCATGTCGATCGTCCCCATCGCGACCGAGCGCTCGCCGTGGCCGCCGGGCTTCTCGTTGGTGAACATGCGCGCCCAGACGCGGTGCGGGTCGAGGTTCGTTCCCTCGTTGTTGGCGAGCGCCGCCGCATCAGCTTCGAGCAAGCGTGGGATGAAGCGCTCGCGCATGAGCGTTCCCTGGCCGTAGCGCCCGTTGGAGTTGAAGCCGTAGCCCACGACTCTCCGCCCGTCGCGCACCACGTCCGTGATGACCGCCACGAGCGAGAGCGTCATCTTCGAGAAGTCGATGTACGCGTTGCGGATGGGAGAGGCGATCGGGAAGGTCTTTTCCCGGATCTCGAGGATCTTCATCCCCGTATCGTACCAACCAGCGCCCCGCGGGCGCGCTTCAGCCCTCGCCGGACAGCGCGCTGATGATGGGACAGGCGCCCTTCCCGTCCGCCTTGAGCGATCGCTGGATCAGCGCCTTCAGCCGCTTGCGCATCTGGGTGAGCTGCGAGATGTGCAGGTCGAGGCTCGCGTGCTTCCTTTCGGCGATGCGGCGGGTTTCGCGGTGGTTGCGCCCTTCCGAATGCTCCAGGAGCTCCTTCACTTCCGCGAGCGAGAAGCCGAGCTGCTGGGCGCGGCGGATGAACGCGATGCGCGAAAGCGCGACGTTGGAGTACCTGCGCTGCCCGCCTTGCGGCTTGCCCGGCTCGACAATGAGGCCGCGCCGCTGGTAGTAGCGGATCGTCTCGACGTTCACACCCGCGGCCTTGGCAAGCCGGCCGATGGTCATCCCCTGCTGCACAAGATCGCTCCTCGGTATACCCGCAGCTTAGAGTCCGTACCGGGGTACGCTGTCCATCCACGGGGCTGCGCCATCCGGAGCGGGGAGCGCCGCCCGGATGGACGATGGTGCTTCCGGCGCATTGCGCGCACGCCTATTGCGGCGGGAGGACCCTCACGCTCGCATCGACGAGGCGGTTGTCGATGTAGCCGATGGCGTGCGGGTCCTCGGCGATGGCGCGCTTGGCCTCGGCGCTGTTGGCCACCTGCCGGGGCGGCTGGCCGCGCCCGGTGAAGATGAGCTTGGACCAGTGCGCCTTCACCTGGGCCGGCGACTTGCCGGTGTATTCCGCGTAGAACCGGTCGCGCACGGGCGAGTCCTCGACCTGGTCGATCGGCACGGCCGAGGTCCCGTCGGGGAACCGGCTGGTCTTGCCGAGGAAGATGTCGGCGACCTGGGCGGAGTTGAGCGATGTGACCGGGCTCTTCGCGGAGACGACCGCGACCACGTCTTCCGCGGACGCCGAAAAGGCGCCCGCGGCCGCGACCGCGGCGAGGAGCTGGAAGAGAAGCCGTCTTGTCATGTCGGCCTCCTCAGAAGACGAAGTCGAGGGTGGCGCTGAAGATGTGCACCGTCGACCCGAGCTGGAAATCCGGTTGGAGGTTGCCGAAGGTGCCCCGCGAGTTCGTGCCGAGCGCGACCCGGTCGTACTGCACCTTCAGCGCCGCGCTGCGCAGCACGTCCCAGCGTACTCCAATCGACGTCGTCGCCTGGGTGGGCAGCACCGCGAGCTGCGCGTTGAGGATCGCGTTCAGCTGCGCGGCGGCCGCCAGGGCCGGCGGCGGAAGGCCCACGAGGGGAATGCCGGGATCGGAGGTGTTGCTGTTGCCCTTGAGGCTCGCGTAGGTGAGGTAGGGCGTGAACTTGTTCCAGCGATGGCCCGCGCTCACGTACCACGCGGTCTTCTTGCCCACGATGGAGCGCGTGTCGAATTGCGCGAATTCGGCCATCGCGAACCACGGCCCGGGATCGTACGAGGCGCCGGCGCCCACGAAGGTCGCCTTCTTGCCCTCCAGTCCGTAGCGATCGGCGATCGCGTCGCCCGGCGGGCCGAACTGGCGGAAGGCGTCGGAGAACTGCTTGTACTCGGGGATCGTGAGCTTCGCCTGGCCGTAGTTCAGCCGGAAGGTCGCGAAGCCCGCCTCCACGGTGTCGACCAAGGCGAAGATGTTGCGCGCTTCCGCGGTGCCCGTTCCCAGGCCGCCGGCCGCCGGAAAGCTCGCATTGGCCCGGCCCCCGGTCATCTCGATCGTGTTGGCCACGCCGTTCGCGAATGCGTAGCGATAGCTCGCGTCGATGCCGTCACTGCTGGTGATGGGCACGAGGCTGTAGAGCTCCACGGGCGGGCGCACCCAGGGGTTGGCGTATCCCACGCGCCGCGAGTCCGTCACCATGTAGATCGGAAGGACGATGCGTCCCGCGCGGATGCTCAGGTCGGCGATCGGCGAGTACTTCACGTTGGCCCACTCGATCGTCGGCCGGAAGGTGCCGTCGTAGCGCTGCTGCGAGATCACCTGCAGCACGCCGGACACGGCGGGCGAGAACTGCGCGCTCGCCTGCACGCCCACCCGCGAATCGGTATCCGGGTTCCACCCGCGCGTGAAGCCCGGGCCGTTGGGCTTGAACGCGTCGACCAGGTAGTCGGCCTCGCCATTGTCCGAATGGGCGACGCCGATCGTGCCGTAGCCGCTCAGCTTGAGCGTGGGCCCCCCGTCGTCGGCCGCCCTCGCCGTCGCGCTCCAGGC
>DATBEA010000030.1:0-21795 GCA_036276215.1 Usitatibacter sp. | reverse complement strand
GACTCGACCTCGAGGTCGGAGACCGCCGTCTGCAGGACCGGATCCCAGTTCACCAGGCGCTTGCCGCGGTAGATGAGGCCCTGCTCGAAGAGGCGCACGAAGACTTCCGTCACGGCGCGCGAGCGCGGCTCGTCCATCGTGAAGTATTCGCGAGACCAGTCGCACGAGTCGCCCAGCCTTCGCATCTGGTGCGTGATGGTCGAGCCCGACGCTTCCTTCCACGCCCAGACGCGCTTCACGAATTCCTCGCGGCCGATCGCGCGCCGCGACGTGCCTTGCTCCACGAGCTGGCGTTCCACCATGATCTGCGTGGCGATGCCCGCGTGGTCGGTGCCCGGCTGCCACAGCACGTTGTAGCCCTTCATGCGGTGGTAGCGGGCAAGGATGTCCATCAGCGTCTGCTGGTACGCGTGCCCCATGTGCAGCGTGCCGGTGACGTTGGGCGGCGGTAGCTGGATCGAGAAGGACGGCTTCGACTCGTCGAACCCCGCCTCGAAGTAGCCCTTCGATTCCCAGAAGGGATACCAGCGCGACTCGATGCCCTTGGGATCGAAGGCCTTGGCGAGCTCCACGGCTACTTCCTCGCGCGCTGCGAGAAGGCTTCGGTGACCGCGTCGCCGATGGCGTTGGCGAGCTCCTGGCGCAGGTCGGTCAACGCGGCGGCGACGGCGGCGTGGACCTGGGGCACGAGGTGCTGCGCGAGGCGCGCCTCGAGGTCGGCGGCGAGCCGCGTCTCGACCTGCGTCATCACGCGGCGGAAGACCTCGCGGGCGAGCTCCGCGGTGGCACCCGTCGGATCCTCCACCAGGTCCGTGAGCATCGGAACGCCGCCCGTGTCGCTTCCCGTGTTGGTCGCATGGCGGCGCAGCAGCGCGTCGGCCTTGCCCAGGACATCCTTGTCGCCTTCCACGTACTTCTCCTTCAGCCTTCCACGTCGTTGATCTGGATATCGTAGCCGCGCTTCTTGTAGAACGAGTAGCGGCCGCGTGCTCGCTCCTTGTCGGCGTCGTCGGTCGAGACGATCTCGAGGAGCCGCTCGAAGGACGCGAAGAAGGGCGGCCACTCGTCGCCCAGGTTCAGGAGCACCTCGTGGTGCGGGAGCTCCTCGCTTCCCGAGGCGAGCAGCACGGGCGTCTCGGCGGCGAGGGGTGAGTCCGCGCGGCAATGGGGCACGAAGCTCGTCGCCTGCCACGTCCAGAGGCCGCGGTCGAAATCGGCGAGCGTCTTCGCATCCGGCGAGTACACCACCAGCTTGGCGGGCTTCGCAAAGGCCTTCGCCGCCAGCCGGCAGGCGAAGCGCAGCTTGTCGTCGGCGTAGCGGTAGAAATCGATCCGCGTCACGCCGTCGCGCGCCCCGCGATGAACTGGGAGAGGAGTGCGACCGGGCGGCCGGTGGCGCCTTTCTCGGCGCCCGATTTCCAGGCCGTGCCCGCGATGTCCAGGTGGGCCCATGCATACGTCTTCGTGAAGCGTGCGAGGAAGCAGGCCGCGGTGACCGATCCGCCGGCGCGCGTGCCGATGTTGGGGAAGTCCGCGAAGTTGCTCTTCAGCATCTCCTGGTAGTCGTCCCAGAGCGGCATGTGCCAGGCGCGGTCCCATGCGCGGTCGCCGGCGGCGAGCACTTCGCGCGCGAGCGCGTCGTTGTTGGAGAACATGCCCGTGGCCACGTGGCCCAGCGCGATCACCATGGCGCCGGTGAGCGTGGCGATGTCGATCACCGCCGCGGGCTTGTACTTCTCCACGTAGGTGAGCGCGTCGCACAGGACGAGGCGGCCCTCGGCGTCGGTATTCAGGATCTCGACGGTCTGGCCCGACATGGTCGTCACGATGTCGCCCGGCTTGATGGCGTTGCCGTCGGGCATGTTCTCGGTGGCGGGAATCACGCCCACCACGTTGATGGCGAGCCCCATGGCGGCGACCGCGCTCATCGTGCCGAAGACGCTCGCCGCGCCGCACATGTCGAACTTCATCTCGTCCATCTCGCCCGCGGGCTTGATGGAGATGCCGCCCGTGTCGAAGGTGATGCCCTTGCCCACGAGGGCGATGGGCGGCGCGCCCTTCTTGCCGCCCTGGTACTCCATCACGATGAGCTTGGGCGGCTGGACGCTACCCTGTGCCACGGCGAGGAAGCTTCCCATGCCGAGCTTCTCGATTTCCTTCTTCTCGAGGATCTCGACCCGCAGGCCGTGCTTCTTGCCCAGGTCGACCGCTTGCTGGGCGAGGTAGGTCGGCGTGCAGATGTTGCCGGGAAGATTCCCCAGGTCTTTCGCGAGCGCCATCCCGTCGGCGATGGCCTGGCCGCGAGCGAGCGCGCCTTGGGTCTCTCCCACGTTCCCGCGCGCCGCCACCTGGAGCGTGACCTTGCGCAGCGCCTTGCGCGCCTCGGCGGGCTTGCTCTTCATGCGGTCGAAGCGATAGACGCCTTCGGAGAGCACCATCACCGCCTGCTCGATGTTCCAGGCGAGATCGCGCCCCTTCACGGTGAGGTCCGTGAGGCTCACCCAGGCATCGGCGGCGCCGGTGGACCGGAGCGCGCGGGTCGCCGCGGCGAGCGCCCCGCGGTAGGCTGCCTCCCCGAACGAGCGCTCGCGTCCCAGCCCCACCAGGAGCACGCGCTCCGCGGACACGTGGGGCACTTTCTGGAGGAGCAGGGTGGTGCCGGCCTTGCCTTCGTGGTCGCCGCGCTTCAGGACCTCGGAGAGGTACTTGCGGGAAGACGTGTCGATGGCCTGCGCCGAAGGCGAGAGCTTGCGCCCCTCGTAGATCCCGACGACGGCGCACCCGGTGCGCTGCTTCTCGGGGCTTCCACTCTTTATGCTAAATTCCATGTTGTTTTTCCCGTGCCTTACGTGGCGGCGAAACCGTAGATTATCTCACGGCGCGCCCCCGGCATCGAAGGCGGCCAGCCCCTTGATCTTCCAGCGCAGCCTCATCCGCGAGTTCAGCCAGGTCGCCATCGCGGTGGTGGGCGTCCTGCTCGCGATCATGCTGACGAGCCTGCTGATCCGGCTCCTCGGAAAGGCCTCGACAGGCGAGGTGCTGCCCGAGGCCGTCATCGGCCTCATCGGCTTCCTCATCCTCACGCAATTGCCGATCCTGCTCGGCATCGGCGTCTTCGTGGCGGTGCTGCTCACCCTCACGCGAAGCTACCGCGACAGCGAGATGACGGTGTGGTTCACCTCGGGCCTCTCGCTCGCCGCGTGGGTGAAGCCCGTGCTGCAGTTCGCGCTGCCCGTGGCATTCATCTGCGCGCTGCTCTCGCTCGTCCTCTCGCCGTGGGCGATCGCGCAGAGCGCCGAATACCAACGCCTCCTCCAGATACGGGAGGAGATCTCGATGGTCACGCCGGGCGTCTTCCAGGAAAGCCGCACGGCCGATCGCGTGCTCTTCGTGGACAAGCTCTCCGAGGCCGACGGGCAGGTGAACAACGTTTTCGTGCAATCCACGCAGGACGGGCGCCTCGGCGTGGTGGTGGCGAAGAAGGGCTACTTCGAGACCGCGCCCAACGGCGACCGGTTCGCGGTGCTGCTGAACGGGCGGCGCTACGAGGGCACGCCCGGCACGCTCGACTATCGCACCGTCGATTTCGAGCGCTACATGATCCGCATCGAGCCCAAGGAGCTGAAGCGCACCTCGCCCACGACGAAGGGCACCAACTCGTTCGACCTGCTGATGGGGGGCAAGCCCGACCAGGTGGCCGAGCTGCATTGGCGCGTGGCGCTTCCGCTGGCGGTGATCGTGATGGCGCTTTTCGCGATCCCGCTCTCCTTCGTGAATCCGCGATCGGGCCGCTCGTTCAACATGGTGCTCGCGATCCTCATCTACTTCCTCTACTACAACCTGCTCTCGATCTGCCAGGCGTGGACGGGGCAGGGGAAGATCCCGGCGCTCGTGGGACTTTGGCCCGTGCACGCCGCGATGATCCTCATCCTGGTGCTGCTCTTCTACAGGCGGCTCTTCGGCTTCCGGTGGTTGATGATGGGCAAGGCGGAGGCCGCTTCGGCCTAGGTCATTCCCGCGAAGGCGGGAACCCAACCAGGACAGGCAACGACCATGCCCCTGAATCCCGTCTACATCCTCTATCCCGTCTGCGCCCTGGTGCTCCTCACCTTCCTGGTGCTGATGATCATCCCTTTCCGGCGCTTCCGCGCCGGATTCGCCGGCAAGGTCACCCTCAAGGATTTTCGCAATGGCGAGAGCGCGAACGTTCCGCCGGACGTGAGCATCCCGAATCGCAACTACATGAACCTGCTCGAGTCGCCGGTGCTCTTCTACGTCGCGTGCGTCGTGATCTACGCGGCGCAGCTCACGACGCCGGGGATGGTGGCGCTCGCATGGGCCTACGTGGCATTGCGGGTCGTGCACAGCATCGTTCACATGACCTACAACAACGTGCGGCACCGGCTCGCGGTCTTTGCGGCGAGCAACGTCGTGCTCGCCATCTTGTGGGTGCGGCTCGCCTCCGCGCTTTGACCGGATGATCGAAAGCCGCGAGGAGGCCGAGGCGCTCGACCGCGCCGATCCGTTGCGCGAATTCCGCGCCCAGTTCGAGCTTCCGCCGGGCGTGATCTACCTGGATGGCAATTCGCTCGGCGCCCTTTGCCGCCGCGCGCGCGAACGCATCGCGGGCGTGGTCGAGCGCGAATGGGGCCGCGACCTCATCCGCAGCTGGAACGGCGCCGACTGGATCTCGATGCCGCAGCGCGTGGGCGACAAGATCGCGAGGCTGGTTGGCGCGGGCGAGGGTGAGGTCGTCGCCGCCGACTCGACGTCGGTCAATCTCTTCAAGGCGCTCTCGGTCGCCGTGCGGGTGAACGCGGGGCGCCGTGTCATCGTTTCCGAGAAGGCGAATTTCCCCACAGACCTCTACGTCGTGCAGGGTCTGATCGAACAGCTGGGCGGCGGTCTCGAGCTGGTGCTGGTCGATGGCAGCGAGGACGCGATCGAAGCGGTGCTGGCGCAGCGCGGCGCCGAGGTGGGTGTCGTATTCCTCACGCACATCCACTACACAACCTCACGCATGTACGACATGCGGCGCGTCACCGCCGCAGCGCATCGCGCGGGCGCCGTGGTTGTCTGGGACCTTTCGCATTCGGCGGGCGTCGTGCCCGTGGACTTGAACGGCTGCGACGTGGATTTCGCCGTCGGATGCGGCTACAAGCACTTGAACGGCGGCCCGGGTGCCCCGGCTTTCATCTTCGCCGCGCGGCGTTTCCACGATCGCGCCGCGCAGCCGATCTCGGGCTGGATGGGCGATGCGAGGCCCTTCGATTTCCATCCGGGATACGAGCCGGCGGTCGGAATATCGCGATGGCTGAGCGGCACGCCCGCCATCGTGACCATGGCGGGGCTGGAGGCGAGCGTCGAGGTGATCCTGGAAGCGCCGATGGGCGAAATCCGGCGCAAGTCCGTGGCGCTTTGCGATGCGTTCATCGAGCTGGTGGATCGCCACTGCGCAGGGTTCGATCTGGAGCTCGTGAGCGCCCGCGACGGGACGTGGCGCGGAAGCCATCTCTCATATCGCCATCCCGAAAGCTATCCCGTCATGCAGGCGTTGATCTCGGGCGGCGTCATCGGCGATTGCCGGCCGCCGGACCTCATGCGATTCGGCTTCGCGCCCCTGTATTTGCGCTACGTGGAGGTCTGGGACGCGGTCGCTCGCATCGCCGAAGTGCTTCGAAACCGCGCTTGGGATCGCCCCCAGTTCCGCGACCGGAAAGCGGTCACCTAGACGGTATAATTCGAGCCACGGAGAGGTGGATGAGCGGCTTAAGTCGCACGCCTGGAAAGCGTGTTTAGGTTAATAGCCTAACGCGGGTTCGAATCCCGCCCTCTCCGCCATTCTTCGATCCCTCGTCGGCTTCACTCCCGGCCGCACACCGCGTCGTCGATCTCGTTCGAGAGCACAGCATCGGCAGATGGTGCCGAGTCTCGTGCGCATTAAAGAAAAGGCCGGCGATGAGCCGGCCTTCCCGTCCTGCGGATACCCTATGCCGTCGCCGGCATCAGGCCTTTCCGCCGTAAGACTGCGAGTGAACCACGGCGGAGACCTGCGCCGTGACGGCGCGCTTCAGGGTTCCAGATTCCATGGATCACCTCCTTTCGTTGGTTGCTCGAACCATTATCATAAAGGAACTCTTCCCAAAGGAAATCGCCATGGCAGACCTCCAGAAGATCGACGTCGTCGAAGGATCGGGCAAGGAAGCGGGCCCCGGCCGCGTCGTCGTGCACTACACGGGCTGGCTTCACGATCCGTCGAAATCGGATGGCCATGGGAGCAAGTTCGACAGCTCCCATGACCGGCGCGAGCCGTTCGAGTTCCACCTCGGAGCAGGGCAGGTGATCCGCGGCTGGGACGAAGGTGTCGCCGGCATGAAGGTGGGCGGCAAGCGCACGCTCGTCATCCCGCCCGAGATGGGATACGGATCGCGCGGCGCCGGCGGCGTGATCCCGCCCAATGCGACGCTCGTCTTCGACGTCGAGCTGGTGGACGCCGGCTAGGCGAATCCCCTGGCGCTCAAGTCCACCATCTTCAAGGCGGAGCTGCAGGTCTCGGACCTGGACCGCAACCACTTCGCGACCCATTCGCTCACCGTCGCCCGCCATCCCTCGGAGACCGACGAGCGGATGATGGTGCGGCTTCTCGCCTTCGCGTTGAATGCCGACGAGCGCCTCGAATTCGGCCGCGGATTGTCCTCCGAGGACGAGCCGGACCTCGTGAAGCGCGACCTCACCGGCGCGATCGAGCTCTGGATCGACGTGGGCCTTCCCGACGAGCGCGCCGTGCGCAAAGCCGCCGGCCGTGCGAAGGAAGTGAAGGTGTATGTCTACGGCGGCCGGAGCGCCGCGCTCTGGTGGACGCAGAACGAAGGGGCGCTCTCACGCCTGCGTAACGTCGCGGTGATCGAGATTCCGGATTCCGTCGCGGAATCGGTCACCTCGCTCGCGGAGCGAAACATGCGCCTCGATTGCACCATCCAGGACTCGCAGGTCTGGCTCGCCGTGGCCGGGGAGACCCTCCATTTCGAGCCGGTGGCGCTGCGCGTCCCCTGAGCAAAACGGTGGATCCGGGCCGGTGCTAAGCTTTTCCCGCCTCGCCCCGATTCCCGAACGCCTTCACGGAGGAGTCCCATGAACCAAAAACTCAGGATGCTCGCCTTGCCGGCAGCGCTGGTCGCCTGCGCGCTTCCGCTCACCAGCTGCCACGACAGCCAGGCCCAGACGCCGGTCTTCACGCTGTCGAGCCCGGACCTGGCCAACGGAACGTTCACCACGAAATTCATCCTGAACGGATTCGGCTGCACGGGACAAAACGTCTCGCCCCAGCTCGTGTGGACCAACCCGCCCGCCGGCACCGTGTCGTTCTCGCTCCAGGTCTACGATCCGGACGCGCCCTCGGGAAGCGGTTTCTGGCACTGGGCCGTCTACGACATGCCCGCAAGCACGACCGGGCTCGCGCAGGGCGCCGGCAACAGCATGGCGACCCTCCCACCGGGTGCCTTCGGCGGAAACACCGACCTCCTGGACACCGGTACGACCGGGGGCAACGGCAACTACGGCGGCCCGTGCCCACCGGTGGGAGATGCACCGCATCACTACATCTTCACGCTCTATGCGCTGTCGGTTCCGCAGGTGGAAACCGCGGCCGGCGTTCCCAAGACCGGAACGGCGGGCCTCTTCGGCTTCGCGCTGGGACGAGCGGGCGTGGGCCCCGCGGTCCTGGGCAAAGCCACCTTCACCGCGACTTACGGCCGCTAGGCCTCGCCACGATCGGGGACGCGCCGGTAATCCGGCGCGGCCCGTGCTCGTGCCGTGAGCTACGCCTCGCTCGCTCCTGGAGCTCCGACTCCCATCATGCTTCGAGCAGCGCGGCGGACAGCTGCATGATGACGTGCTCGTCCGCGGGACGCGTCCCGAGCTGCACGCCGATGGGAAGGCCGTTGGAGTGCATGGCTAGCGGGAGCGAAATCGCGGGGGTGCCCATGATGTTGTGGGGCAGCGTGAACTGGACCGTCTGGCGAAGCATCTTCTCGGGCATCTCCTCGAATTCGACGTCGGTGCGGCCCAGGTTGTAATTACCCCAGGGCTCCGAAGTGCGTGAGGTCGTGGGGGAGAGCCACACGTCGTGGCGCGAGAAAAACGCGCCCATCGATCGCCGCGCCGTGTTGAGGTAGGCGATCGACTTGAGGAAATCCCCGGCCTTCATCTGGCGCGCGTGCTGGTAGACCTTGAAGATGACGGGCTCCAGCGTGTCGGGGCCGATCGCGCGCCCGCTTCGCTTCGAATAGCCCGCGAGGCGAAGGTCGAAGCCGAAGAACAAGATGTCCATCATGGCGCGCATCGCGGCGAGGCCGTCCAGCTTCGGGCTTTCTTCCGCGACCTCGTGGCCCATGTCGGCGAGGGTCCGTGCGGTCTTCTCCACGGCGGCTCGAACCTCGGCATCCACCGGAAAGCCCATGGGTGCCTCCGTCGACCAGCCGATGCGAAGCCGCCGCGGCTTCTCGCGCACCAGCGAAGCGTAAGGCTGCGCGGGCTTCGGGATGAGGAAGGGATCGCCGGGCTGCGGGATCGCCATGCAGTCCAGCATCGCCGCGATGTCGCGCATGCTCTTCGCTTGCACGAAGTTCATGCCGAGCCCGTAGCCGTTCTCGTCCAATTGCGGGCCGTACGAGATGCGCCCGCGCGAGGGCTTGAGTCCCACCCCGCCGCAGAAGCTCGCGGGAATCCGGATCGATCCCCCGATGTCCGTGCCATGCGCGATGGGCACCATGCCCGCGACCACCGCCGCCATGCCGCCACCCGAGGATCCGCCCGCCGAATACTCGTGGCGCCAGGGCGTGGAGGTGTTGCCGTAGAGCGCGCCCTCGGCCGTTCCCGCCATCGAGTACTCGGGCGCGGCGCTGCGCCCGATGATGTTGAGCCCCGCGGCGCGGAAGAGCTCGGCCACGTGCGTGTCGCTCTCCGCCACCATGCCCTTGCAAAGGCGGCTCCCGAACTCGATCGTGCGCCCCTTCTCGTGGCCGAAGACGTCCTTGATGAGGAAGGGCACGCCGCGGAAAGGCCCATTTCCCAGTCGCGATTCGTCGAGCCCTTCGATTCGATCGGGGTAGGTCTCGACCACCGCGTTCACCCGCGGGTTCTTCGCCTCGATCGCGCGCATGGCCGTCGCGGCCATCTCCGCGGGCGAAACCTCGCGCTTCGCGATGAGCTCGGCGATGCCGAGGGCGTCATAGCGGGCGTATTCCTCGAGATCCATGGGGCCTCCTTCGCCCAGCATGGTATCGCCTAGAATGGATTCATGCGTTCGTCGGGCCTGGCAGCCTTCCTCGCGTTCTTCGCGATCGTATGCACGATCTTCTCCGCGGTCGTGACGGTCGCGGATTTCGCCGGGCATCCCGAGCGCCTGGAGACCAACCTGCAGATCGTCGCCGCGGCCGCCATCGCGGCAGTGGTGCTTTTATTGCTCGTTCGCCACCTGCGCGCCCACGAGGCATCGGCACCGGACGTCCCCGTGGACCCGAACGCGCCGTCCCTCGGATGGGGAGCCTTCGCGGGACTGCTCGGCCTCGTCATCATCGGTGTGGCCACTTTCCAACTGGCCACGAGGACGCAGGCGCCAAAGCCCGGCGATTTCCTCATCTTTCCCGCGGGATCGATGTTCCTCTTCGCGGGCGTGCTCGTCGCATTGCCCCGGGAGTGGGTGAGGGCGCGTGCGGTCATGTCGGCGCTGCTGATGACGGCGTTTGCCGTCACGTTCGACGGGGTCGCGTTCGGGCCGGGCGAGCGGCATTTCAGCGGTGGATTCTCGGTTGGCCTGGTTGGCAGCGGCTTCTCGCCGAGCGAGCTCATCGGCCGCATCGCCTTCGGCATTCCCGCCGTGATCTCGACGGTGGTCGCCGTGGTGGCCTGGGCGCGCGTGCGGTGACCGGCTCAGGCCGCCGGCGGCATCCGCTCGTGCCAGTCCGTCTCGCGCTGGTACGCGCGCCCGATCCGTAGCGCCATCGCTTCCTCGTAGCCGCGGCAAACGACCTGGATCGACGTCGGAAGGCCTTCGGGCGTGAAGCCGTTGGGGAGCGCGAGCCCGCAGAGATCGAGGATGTTCACGAAGCGAGCGAAGCGCACGGGGACCACCGTCGGATCGAGCTCTTCCAGCCTGAGGGGTGGCGTCTCCGTGCTCGGCGTGAGGAACGCGTCCAGGCCCTTCATCGCGTCGTCGAAGCGCCGTTTCTGCTCCTCGCGCTGGACGAGGCTCGCGTAATACTCGTGGGCCATGATCTTCGCGCCGCCCGTGAGGCGCCTGCGCACCACCTCGTCGACCTTCGAATCCGGATCGTCGATCACGGCCTTGTTGACGTAGTAGCCTTCCGCCATGGACAGGTTCGCGTGCACGAACTCCGCGAGCCTGAACGGAAGCTCGATGTCCACGATCTTCGCGCCGAGCGCGGCGAGCTTTTCCACCGAGCGGTCGTACGACTCGAGCACGCGCGCATCCACGCCCTCGCGGTCGGGCGCGGGGAGCTTCGCGAGCTTCAATCCGCGCACGCCATCTTCCAGCGTGGGCAGCGGATCGTCGGTCGCATGGCGTTGCGTGAGCGGATCCAGCGGGTCGGCGCCCTGTAGCGCGTTGTAGAGCACGGCCACATCACGGACCGTGCGCGCCATCGTCCCGGGAGTGTCGAGCGTGGGGCTCAATGGGTGGATCCCGTAGGTGCTGATGCGCCCGAGGGTGGTCTTCAATCCCGTGATGCCGCACCAGGCCGCGGGCTGGCGGACGGAACCACCCGTGTCGGTGCCGAGCGCCCAAGGGGTCATGCGCGCCGCGACCGCCACGCCCGAGCCGTTGCTCGATCCGCCCGGCGTGCGCGCGTCCTTCGCGTCCCACGGATTCCACGGCGTGCCCATGTGCTGGTTCGTGCCCCACGCGCCGCAGGCGAATTCCACCGTGTGGGTCTTGCCCAGCACGATCATTCCCTGCGCCAGCGCGCGCCGCACCACCGTGGCCGTCGTGGTGGCGATGCGATCGCGGCGCGTGGCCGAGCCGCAGGTCGTGATGCGGCCCTCGATGTCGATGATGTCCTTGATGCCGATCGGGATCCCGTGCAGCGGGCCCAGCGCGCGTCCCGAACGAATCGCCTTGTCGGCTGCCATGGCAGAGTCTCGAGCGTCTGCGCCATAGACCTCGGCCCAGGCGTGAAGCCGCGGATCGAGCTTCGCGACTCGCGCGAGTAGCGCGTCGGTCACTTCGACCGGCGAGAGTCGCCCGGCCGCGATCTCGCGCGACAACGCCTCGGCGGGGAGCAGGCAGGGATCGTTCGCCACAGGGGCATGATAATGGGAGATGCCGATCCAGATTTGCAAGCTCGTGCTGGTGGCCGCCGCCTGCGCCGCGATGGCGGCGGCAGCCCAATCGGAGCCGCCCGCCCCCGTGCCGCCTTGCAGGTCGGCGCCCACGCCCCCTTACGCCGACGCGGGCGTGCTTCCCGTGCCGCTTTCATGGAAGAAGCTGGATTGGCACGCGCCCGCGTGCCTGGGCTCATGGCCCGAAAGCTATCGGTTCGTCATCGCTTTGGCGGGGCGCCTGGGCAAGGCCGACCATCGCGAGTTGCTGGCTCGCATGGGCGCGATATCGAGCTATCGCGGCGTGCGCTATTTCTCCGTGACCGAGAACGCATGGCGCGAGCTGATTCGCGACGCATCGGCGTTGTCGGATGCGATTCCCTCCCATCGGCGCGCGGATTTCACCGCCGACGAGGTCGCCGCGGGCACGCCGGTCTTCTTCGTGGAGGAGGACAACCGTTCGTCGGAGCCGGTCGTCTATCGCATGCGCGCGTTGCTGGCGACCCCGGAGCGCATCATCGTGGAGACCGCCAACGTCACTTCCATCTCGGCGATGATGTTGACGTTGTTTCCGCCGGAATCGCTCATCGCGGCCTACATGTTCACCCGGCTGGAGAACGGCGAGTGGGGCCTCTACGTGATATCGGCAAGCTCGATGAAGGCGAGCGGCATGGTCTCGCTCGCCACGGCCTCGTACGTGAATCGCGCCCAGGCCCTCTTCGGGCACCTCGCGGGAGTAGCGCCTCCCGTCACCGCGCCTTCGAATTAGGCACGACGTATCGGAGGAACCCGCTGTGCGGCGTGTACTTGTCGTAGAGGCCGCGCGCGCGGTAGTTGGTCTCGCGCGTGCTCCAGTACACCCTCTCCCAGCCGTTGCGCTCCATCTCGGCGATGACGAAATCGATCAGCGCCTTGCCGATTCCCCCGGCCCGCGCGGAAGGATCGACGAAGAGATCCTGCAGGTAGCAGAAGGGGCCGATCGCGTTGGTGCTCTCGTGAAGGAGATAGTTGGTGATGCCCTCGACGCGGCCGTCGACCTCGGCCACCGCGCAATGGACCGGCGCACCGGCATCGACGATGCGCGACCAAACGTGCGCCGAGATGGCCTCGTCGGGCTCGCGTTCGTAGAAACGCGTGTACGCGTCGAGGAGCTCGCGCCAACGCGAGTAGTCGGACGGCGCGACGGGCCGGATCTTTACCATCTGGGCGCTCTCCGCACTTTCGGGTGCCCATTATCGTTGAACTTTGAAGAGGGCGGCGTGGTCGACTCGGAGTGGGCACGTCGCGCGAATGGCTGAGCAAGGTTCCCCAGGTCACCCTGATGTTCTGGGTCGTGAAGATCCTCGCGACCACGGTGGGAGAGACGGGAGGCGATGCGCTCTCGATGACGCTCAACCTGGGCTATGCCGTGGCGAGCCTTGTCTTCCTCGCGTTCTTCGCGGCGACGATGACCGCGCAGATCGCCTCGAAGCGCTTCCATCCGGCCATCTACTGGGCCGTGGTCGTGGCGACGACGACCGTGGGCACCACGGTGTCGGACTACCTCGACCGCACGCTCGGCCTGGGCTACGTGAAGTCGTCGATGTTCCTCTTTGCCGCCGTGCTTGCGGTGCTCGCCATGTGGCACTTCGTTGCCGGACGCATCGAGTTCGAGAACATCAGGACGAAGAGGGAAGAGTTCTTCTATTGGCTCACGATTCTCGTCTCCAACACGCTGGGCACCGCCCTCGGCGATTTCATGGCGACCGACGCCGGCCTCGGATTCGAGAAAGGGGCGCTGGTTTTCGCCAGCCTGATCGTCGTGGTGGCGCTGCTCCACTTTTTCGTGAAGCGCATTCCCGCGGCCGTGCTCTTCTGGGCCGCCTACGTGCTCACGCGGCCGCTGGGAGCGACGCTCGGCGACACGCTCACCAAGCCGCACAACGAGGGCGGCCTCGCCATCGGACGGATCAGCTCGTCGCTCACGATCGCCGCCCTGATGGCCGTGATGGTTTCCTTGATGTTCGCGTATTCGCGCGGCAGCCTCAACCCTGCGGGACGTGCCTCTCGATCACGATCTCCTCGACCTCCACCCGGCGGTTCGCCTCCAGGCACTTGATGAGGTCGGCCTGCTTCGGGTCGTTGCAGGCGACGAGCGGGTTCGCCTTGCCCTTGCCGACCGCGACCAGCCGCTCGGGGTTCACGCCCTTGTGCACGAGATAATCCTTCACCGCCCGGGCCCGCTGCTCCGATAGCTTCTGGTTGTACGAATCGCTACCGATGCGGTCCGTGTACCCCGTGATCCTCACCTTGTCGATGGCGGGCTCGCGCTCCATGATCTGGGCGATCTCGTCCAGCCGGGGCTGCGCGCCGTGCACCTTCGCCTTGTCGAAATCGAAGAGCTCGCGGGCCGAGAGCACCGTGCGTTCCACCCGGGCACGGGGCGGCTCGATGCGCGCATGGGTGACTTGCGACTCCTGGTACTGGCGTTGACCCGAGGCGGCGGCTGCGGGCGCCTGCGCAGGCATGTAGTAGCGCCGTGCGTAGACGGGGGGCGGCGCATAGAGCGGCAACGCGTAGTACGGAGGGCCGTAAAACCAGGGATAAGGATAGAAGCGCGGCCCATAGGCGTAGCGGTAGGCCAGGTGCGGATAGGGCCTTGCCCAGCCGGGGTGACCCCACTGGGAGAAGGCGGCGGGCGCGGCGAGAAGGGCGGCAAGGGCCGAAGCGGCGAGGACGAGGCGTCTTGTATTCATGCACATCGCAACGCGTTCGAGCCACGCGCGGTTGACGCGCCGGGATTGGTCCGAACGAGCTATGGCTGGCGCGCGGGCGGCTGTGCGACGAGCTGCGCGCGGTACTCGCGAAGCTTTGCCTTTACCTTCGCCTCGTTGGCGAGGCCCATCCGCACCAGCACTTTCTGGCCCGCGGAAGCCGCCTCGAGGTCCGGATCCGCGTATTCGTAGAGGACCTTCGGCAGCGTGAGCTTCACCGGGCCCTGCGGCTCGGGCGCCTCGAGGAGGTTGTCGACGGCTTCCACCAGCCGGTCGTTGAAGTACCCGTTGGGATATCCCAGCTCCACGTACGCCTGCTGGAAGAGGGGATAGAGCCGCGTATAGACGGCGACGGCGGCTGCCGGATCCACATGGTCGAAGGCCGCGACGAACGCCGTGTAGCGCGCGGAGTTGCCCGGCGCGATCGCGAGGGTGTCGTTGGCGCCCGACGCCTGGAGCGCTCCGCCGGCGCCCTGCAGCGGGGAGAGGCGCCGCGCGAAGTGCTCGCGCGGGAGGTTGTCCACGGTGGCGACGATGTTGCGGATGAGGTCCTCGGGCACGATGAAGCGCGAGAAACCCTCCGCGCCGAGAAGCTTGCGCAGCTCGTCGATCATCGTCGGATCGCTCGCGGCGAGCGGTGGCAGCGGCTGGGAGGGCTGAGCGGCGACCGGATACCGCGGCCCGGCGGGCGCAGGCGGCGGCGGGGGTGCCGCGGCTGCCGGCGGCGGCGGGGGCGGAGGGCCCGGCCAGAGGAAATACACGCCCGCGGCGGCGAGGCCCGCGAGAACGGCGATGGCTGCGATGATCCGGGAAGCGCGCATTGCTGGAATCCGAAGGACTCCATATCAGGGCGGTAGGTTCCGCGAATCCGCTCGTGTACCCTCTCGCATCCTATGAACATGCGTTGGCTTCGCATCTCGGTGGTGGCGCTCCTCGCGGCCGCGGCGTTCGTGGCGGTGGCGCTCTTCCTCATCGGGGCCGGCCAGCTCGTGCGCACGCAGCGCGGCCCCCAGCTGCCGGCAACCGAGCCGGGCCTTTCCCCGCACCGCACGCAAGTCGTCTACTTCCGCGACGTCGTGCTCGCCAACGAGCGCAGCGGATCGTCCGCGCAGGTGAACGCGTTCGAATCCTTCACGCGCGAGCTCTACTGGCGCTCGGACGCCCTGAGCGACGAGCGGCTCACGCTCGAGCTCGCGAAGGCGCTCGCCGTGTACGACAACGCGCACTCCACGGTCATCGATCCGCGCCTGCACCGCGTGCCGCTGCGATTCCACTGGTTCGCCGACGGCCTCTACGTCGTGAAAGCCGCGCCGGGGATGGAAGCGATGCTCGGCTCGCGCGTGCTCGCCATCGAGGGGCGCGATCCCGAGGAGGTGCTCGCGCTCCTTCGTCCCTACATCCCGGGAGTGGAAGGGTGGCAGCGCTATCGCAGCGAATACTTCCTCTCGGCGCCGGCCGCATTGCGGGTGCTGGGCGCTTCCAGCGACGAATCGGCGCTGCTCATCGACTACGCGAAACCCGGTGCGCCGCGTGCGAGCCTTGCCGTCGGAGTGGAGACGAAGCCGCCGGACGCCGATGCCTTTCGCGAATTCCGGCACCTGCTGCCGGGCGACGAGTCTTTCGGCACCAAGGGCTGGCTGCGTGCTGCCGACACGGTCACTCCTCCGCCGCAGCGCTTCCGCGGCCTGCCGAGCCCCTTCGCCCGCGCCTGGCTCGAGGATCTCGGCGCGGAATACGTGCGCCTGAACGGGAGCAATTCCACGGGCGAGGTGGATCTTCCCTCGTTCCTCGAGGCCGCCGTGGACGAGATCGAGGCCCACCACGGAAAGAACGCGATCGTCGACCTGCGTTTCGACTGGGGCGGCAACTACATGCTTGCGCGCCGGTTCGCTCCGCGGCTCGCCTCGGCCATCCCCGCCGACGGGAAGGTCTTCGTCATCACCGGACCCAACACGTTCTCGGCGGGCCTCATCCTGGCCGCGCGCATCAAGCATTTCGCCGGGCCGCGCACGGTGATCGTGGGCGAGCCCGTCGGGGACCGGCTGAGATTCTGGGCCGAGGGGCTGGACGTCGTGATGCCGTCCACCGGCGTGGAGCTATACCTTTCGACCGCAAGCCACGATCTTGCCGACGGCTGCCGCTGGCTCGACCGCAATTGTTTCGTGTTGGACAAGTTCTTTCCCGCCTCCGCCGGAAGCCTCGGCGTCGCGATTCCCGCGCGCGAGACCTTCGCCGATTTCGCCGCGGGGCGCGACGTGGCGATGGAACGCATTCGCAACGCCCTTCGCGGCACGGTACAGTAGCGGCCATGAAGATACTCGCTGCCGCCGTGGTGCTGGCGCTTTGGCCGCTCGCGGTCCACGCCGCCGACCCTCTCGAGGACGAGCTGGTCGCGCTCGAGAAGGCTTCGTGGGCCGCGTGGCAAGCGCGCGACGGCCATTTCTTCGAGGGTTTCCTTTCCGACGACCACCTGGAGATTCACGCGTTCGGCGTGAGCAACAAGGCCTCGGTGGTCGCGAGCGTGGCAAGCCCCGCGTGCTCGGTCGAAAGCTATGCGGTCAGCGGCTTCGCGTTCAGGCGCCTTTCGGAAGATGCCGCGACCCTCACCTACCGCGCCGAGCAGAAGACGACTTGCAACGGCTCGGCGGTTCCCAGCCCGGTGTGGGCCACGTCGGTCTTCGCGCGGCGCGGCGGGCGCTGGGTCAACGTCCTCTACCAGCACACGGCACTGTCCGCGAAGTGATCGCCTTTCGCGCATTTCTCGCCGCAATCGCGATCGCGCTTGCAGGCCTGCAACCGGCGCACGCCGCGGCGCCCGCGAGGATCTTCCGCTACGCCTCGCAGATCGACCCCGGCACGATGGATCCGCACGCGCTCGCCTCGCTCTACCACACGCGGGTGATCTCGCAGATCTACGAATCGCTCACGGGCCGCGACGAGAAGTATCGGCTTGCCCCGCGCCTCGCGGCATCCTGGTCGCTGGTCGATCCGCACACCTGGCGCTTCCAGCTCCAGCGGGGCGTGAAATTCCACGACGGGACGCCCTTCACCGCGGACGACGTGGTGTTCAGCGTCGAGCGCTCGATCGCGCCCAAGTCCCAGCAACACGCGACCTACCCCAACGTCACGGGCGCGCGCAAGGTGGACGACTACACCGTGGACATCGTGACCTCGCAGCCCACGCCGGTGCTGCCGCGCGCGCTCACCAACTCGCGGATGATGTCGAAGGCCTGGTGCATCGCGCATCACGTCGAGAAGCCGCTCGACTTCAGCGCGAAGGAAGAGACGTTCGCCTCGCGCAACGCCAACGGCACGGGCCCCTTCATGCTGAAGAGCTGGGAGCCGGACGTGAAGACGGCCCTCGTCGCCAATCCGAATTACTGGGGCCAGCACGGCAACGTGACCGAGGCGGATTTCATGGTGGTGGCGCAGGCCGCGACGCGGCTCGCGGGCCTCGTCTCGGGCGAGCTCGACTTCGTGGTGGACGCTGGCGTGCAGGACATCGGCCGGCTCGAGAAGACGCCGGGGATCGTCGTCGGCATGAACGAGGGCACGGGCGCGAACTACCTCGGGTTCGACTACGCGCACGACAAGCTCGTGTACGGCGATGCGGGGGAGAAGAACCCTTTCCGGGACCTTCGTGTGCGCCAGGCCGTCCGCTACGCGCTGGATCTCAGGGCGATCCAGTCGAAGGTGATGCGCGGCCTCTCGTCCACGGGCAGCGCCATCTTCACGCCGGTGGTGGACGGTTGGGACAAGCGCTTCGAGAAGACCTATCCGTACGACCCGGACAAGGCGAAGGCGCTGCTGAAGGAAGCGGGCTACCCGTCGGGATTCTCGGTCGTGCTCGACTGCAGCTCCCAGGCGCCGACCGATGCGGTGTGCCAGGCGATAAGCGGCATGCTCGCGCGCGTGGGGATCAAGGTGGATTTCCAGCCCCGCACCTTCAATGTGCTGCTGCCCAAGGTGCTGAAGCACGACACGAGCTTCTACGTGATCGGCTGGACGCCGGCTTCCGTCGATGCGGAAGGCGTGCTCCTGCCGCTCGCGCATACCCCGAAAGGCGCCGGCGTCGGCGAGTACAACTTCGGCGGCTATTCGAATCCGAAGGTGGACGCGCTCATCGACAGCGCGCGCGTGGAGCTCGACGAGGCCAAGCGCCGGTCGACGCTCACCGAGGCGATGACGCTCATCGACGCCGATTCGGGCTTCGTGCCGATCCTCTACCGCAAGATCGTCTGGGTCATGCGCAGCACCATCAAGACGCCCGTGATGCCCAACGACATCGTGGACCTGCGCTTCGTCAACATGCAGTAAAAGGGGTCAGAGCCCTTTATCAGTCGGTGATAAAGGGCTCTGACCCCTTTGATAGCGGATCTCGTAGTGCGGCGCCCAGGTAGCGCCGTCCATCGAACGCAGCGACTTCTGCAGGATCCCGGCGCCGTCGCGCTCGAGGCTCATCTTGCGATAGACGCGCTTGCCGCTCGCGGTGTGGGTCTCGCCCTCGAAGCGCATCGCGCCCTCGGAAAATCCGCCGCTGAACTCACCGACCGAGCCCGTGGAATCGATCCACGTCTGGCGCCACTTGCCCAATACGGGATCGTGGAAGGAAAGGCTCGTGCCGTGGTAGCCGTCCGTCTGCCGGTACGTCTCGCGAATCGCGCAGCCGCCCGAAACGGTTTCGACGGTGCTCGTGGCCGTGACCTGGCCGTTTTCGACGACTTGCCATTGCCCGATCCAGAAGTCGAGCTCGCGGTCGAGCGGGACGGAGCACGCAGCGATAGTGGCCGCGGTGGTGAGAGCCAGGACCATGGGGCATTCCTCGAGTCGATGATGGGTAATTCTTGCAGGTTCGCTTCTCCATGAAAATTCCCAAGTGTTACAGCTTGGCTACGGCTAGGCTCTTCGCCATGAGATCCATCTTCCTGGCATTCATCATGGCGGCCGCCACCCAGGCTTTCGGGTACGGAGAGACCGATCCTTCTTATTCGGGGGCCATCCTCACAGGCTGGAGCTGCCCGGGTTCACCCGTGACGCCGCTGCCGGATGACAGCGTGTTTCTCGAGGTCGCGAGGAGTCCCGGCACCGGATTCGGGATCGCCAAGGCGCTCGCCAACGGAACGTACGACGCCGCCTGGCAGGGCGGGGTGGCGCCCATCGCGAACATCGGGCAAGTCATTGGCGCGTTGCTCCCGGTGCTTGCTTTGCCGGACGGCGGCGTCATCGTTCCGGGCTCGCGGCTGCAGCGCCTTCGCAAGGACGGCAGCGTCGACACCAGCTACGGCACCAATGGATTCAGCGACAGCGTCGAAAATGCAGTCGCGGCGGCTCTCGAGGCCGATGGAAGCGTGGTAGTGCTGGTTTACGTCCGGATCGGCTTGGGCGTCTCGCACGACTACCTGATAAGGCGCGTCCTTCCCAACGGAAAGCTGGACAACGCGTTCGGCGGCAACGGATTCCTCGACCTGGACTCGAACATTCCGCTGGACGCGATCTATGCGTGGACCGTGAAGGACGACGGTACCGTGGAGATCGGCTATTCGCACAATGACGCCAACGGAAACTTCGTGCCGGAGCTGCATCGCGCTCCCATCGACTTCACCGACGCGGACAGGCCCAGGGGACGCGTCATGCCGCGCGCCGGTGTCGCCTCTTGGGTTGCGCCGAACGTGCTCGTGGACGGCGCGGGCGGCGCCATCTTCGCGGTGGCGACGTCGGGAGCCATACCTGGCCAGTCCGGCTCGTACGAAGCGGTGATGCTCGAGCGTTTCCTGCCCGATGGCAGCGTTGACGTGGGCTTCGGGCTTCAGGCCGCTACGCACCTGAGCGTCGCGGTCATGTACGGCGTCGTTCAAGCCACCAGGATATGGCGCTCGCCGGACGGCAAGTGGACGGTCGACCTCCAGGTGTTCGAGCACGGGGGCACCTTCACCCGCCCGGAACCCGATACCGTCCGCCACTTTGCGCTGAGGTTCGGCGCGGACGGCAAGCCCGATCCGGCGTTCCCGAGCGACCTGGAGCTTCCCGTCGCGCCCGCCGCGGTCCTGAACGACGGCAAGCTCATCGGGCCGCCGTCCAACGGCGCCGCGTGCCAGCTCGTGCGCCTGCTCACGGACGGCGAGCCGCGCGTCGACGGCATCCTGGTCGAGTATTTCCACCCCGGGCTTCGCCACTACTTCATGACGCTCGACACGTTCGAAGCGGCGGGCATCGACGCGGTCCCATACGGCTGGGAGCGCACCGGGCGCACGTTCGCTGCGTGGCAACCCGTGGCCGCGCCCGCGACAACACCCGTGTGCCGCTTCTACGGCGACCCGGTGATCGGCCCGAACAGCCACTTCTACACGCCCGAAGGCTACGAGTGCGATGGCCTCATCGCGCTCCAGCAGAGCACGCCGCCGGGGATGCCCGCCTGGCACCTCGAAGGAAAACCCTTCCGTGCGTCGCTACCTTCGGCCGACGGCACCTGCCCGGGCAATCTCGATCCGGTCTATCGCGTCTTCAACGGCCCCGTGGACAACGCGAACGGGCCCACGCATCGGTACACGACCGATCCCGGGCTATACGCCGAGATGCAATCACTAGGCTGGCTCCCGGAGGGCGCGCACTTCTGCGTGCCGCCTCTCGGGCCTCGCTGAGCCTCAACGCAGCGTAGCGAGGTCGACGGCCGCGGCCATCGCGCCATAGCCGGCATCGTTGGGATGCAGGTGATCGAATGACGCGTATTGCGGCGCGAGCGATTGCGGGTCGGCAGGATCGCGCAGCGCTGCGTCGAAGTCCACGATCGCATCGGCATCCTTGTTCTGCCGCACCCACGCGTTGTAGGCCTGGCGTTGCGCTTCGTCGCCGGCGTTGAAGAGTGCCGCGCCCTTGTACGGCGTGAGCGTTCCGAGAATGACCTTCACGTTCTTTGCCTTGGCCTTCGCGATCGCCTGCGTGGTCGCCAGCTCGAGCGCTTCGGCCGTCACCGGAGGCGAGGCGAAGGCGGTGGCGACCTCGAAATCGTTGATGCCGAGCAGGATGATCGTGTGCGTGACACCGGCCACGCCCAGCACGTCGTGGTCGAAGCGCGTGAGGCCCGCGGGCCCCGGATTGTCCACCAGCCAGCGATTGCCGCCGATGCCGGCGTCGACGACGGCGATGCGGGGATTCACGTTCTCCGAGACGCGCGCAGCGAGCTGTTCGGGATAGCTCTTGTGCGCGCCCTGCGTCGAGTTGCTTCCGTCCGTGATCGAGTCGCCGAAAGCCACGACCACGTGGGTCGCGTCGGTGGTGGAGGTGTCGATCTCCGTGAGCCAATAGAGGTTCGGCGAAAAAGTCGCCGTGCCATAGACGGCCGCCGATACCGCATTGCCGGGCGTCGATATCGAAGAGTTGGTCGTCGACTTGTGTCCGGTCGTGAGCGCCGTGACGGAGGCGGCATGCATGCTGACCGCGACATCCGACAGCGCAGATGCCGAGAGTGACACGGGATCGCTCGTGGCCTCTGCGCCGATGGGAATGTTCACGATCGTCGAGCCGGCGAAGGTCACCGCGCGATCCGAGGCGGGATCGATGGCGGCGGGGCTGTTGCTGCGGGCCACGTGCACCGCGTCGAAGACGAGGGGGGCGGTGCCGAAGCGGTTCGAGAGCGTGACGCGCATCGCGTCGCCGCCCACCGAGAGCCGCGCGAAGATGCGAACGGTGCCGTCCGCGAGGGTTTCCG
>DATBEA010000029.1:0-12886 GCA_036276215.1 Usitatibacter sp. | reverse complement strand
CCTCAAGGGTCTCGCCACGCAGCAGAACTTCTACGGGTTGCTGGCCGCCGATGAGCTCGGCATCGCGACCCTGCCGGTCTGGCAGGGTTGGCGCCCTGGGGAGGCCGACCTCGACCGCGTGCGCTCCATCCCGGGCGTGCTGCGCGCGCTCGAGCTGCACCGGCTGGGGCTGGACAACGAGGCGGTGCGCGAATGGACCTGGGCGATCCGCGGCCTCGACGACCGCAGCCTCCTCGCAGCCGCGGAGCTGGCGCGCCTCGCCAACGAACCCGATCGCGCGATCAACATCGCCGACCGGACCGTGCAGCTCCATGACCTCGCGCAGCGTTTTCCCACGCTGCACCGCGAGCCGCTCGAGGCGGCCGCGAAGCAGAACGACCTGGACGAAGCGCTCGTGTACGCGATCATCCGCCAGGAAAGCCGCTTCAACGCCGATGCCCGCTCGAGCGCGGGTGCCATGGGGCTCATGCAGCTCATGCCCTCGACCGCGCGCTGGGTCGCGCGGCAGATCGACGTGAAGCCCTTCCACGCGGACATGCTCTCGCAACCCGAGACGAACCTGCAGATGGGCACCTATTACCTGCGCCGCGTGCTGAGCGACCTGGGCCACCCCATCCTCGCGACCGCGGCCTACAACGCGGGCCCGGGAAGGGCGCGGCGCTGGCGCGACGAACGCCCGCTCGAAGGCGCGATCTATACCGAGACGATCCCGTTCAACGAGACTCGCGAGTACGTGAAGAAAGTCTTCACCAACGCGTGGTACTACCGCCACCGCCTCACGGGAAAGGCGGTCGGCATGCGCGAGCTCCTGGGCACCGTGCCGGGCAGCTCCGGCGAGCCGGCGGTCGCTTCCAACATTCCTTAAGGCAGCCATGGACATCGAGAGCGTCTGCATCATCGGGGGCACCGGCTTCGTCGGGCGCTCGGTGGCCGACCACATCGCGGCGCGGGGGATGCGCGTGCGCGTGGTCACGCGAAGCGCGCCGCGCGCGAGGGGCCTCCTCGTGCTGCCCACGCTCGAGGTCATGGTCGCGAGCCCGCACGACGAGAAGGATCTCGAGCGGGCCTTCGACGGCATGGACGCCGTCGTGAACCTTGCCGGGATCCTGCACGAAAGCGGCCGCGCGACGTTCGAGGCCGTGCACGCGGAGCTGCCGCGCAAGATCGTGAAGGCCTGCCGCGCCGCGGGCGTGCTGCAGCTCCTCCACATGAGCGCGCTCGGCGCCTCGGCAGATGGGCCCAGCAAGTACCAGCGCTCCAAGGCGGCCGGCGAGCAGGCCGTGCGCGCGGCGCTCGACATGGCCGCATTCACGATCTTCCGGCCCTCGGTGATCTTCGGAGAGCACGACCGCTTCCTGAACCTCTTCGCCTCGCTCGTGCGCGTGTTCCCGGTGGTGCCGCTCGCCGGCGCGAAGACGCGATTCCAGCCCGTGTGGGTCGAGGACGTCGCGCGCGCCTTCGCGGGCTCGCTCGGAAACCCCGCGGTCGCGGGCCGCACCTACGCGCTCTGCGGGCCGCGCGCCTACACCCTCGAGGAGCTGGTGCGCTTCGTCGCCACGACCGTCGGCCGGCGCCCTGGGATCGTCGCGCTGCCGCCGGCGCTTGCCACGCTCCAGGCGATGGTCTTCGAGCATTTGCCGGGAAAGCTCGTCACGCGCGACAACCTCGCCTCGATGAAGGTGGACAACGTCTGCGCCGATCCCTGGCCCGCCGAGCTGGGATTCAAGCCGTCCTCGCTGGAGGCCGTGGCCGCCGAGTACCTGGCGGACGCCGCGATGCGCGGGCGCTACCAGCGCTTCCGGCACTTCGCCGGCCGGGGATGAAGACCTACGCGGTGGGCGGCTCGGTTCGCGACGAGCTGCTGGGCCTCGCCGTGCAGGATCGCGACTACGTGGTCGTGGGCGCGGACCCTGCCGAGATGGCGCGCCGCGGCTTCAAGCCCGTGGGCGCCGACTTCCCCGTGTTCCTGCATCCCGAGACCCACGAGGAGTACGCGCTCGCGCGCACCGAGAGGAAGACCGGGCCCGGCTACAAGGGCTTCGCCTTCCATGCGGCGCCCGACGTCACGCTGGAAGAGGACCTCGAGCGCCGCGACCTCACCATCAACGCGATGGCGCGCGCCGAGGACGGGACGCTCGTCGATCCGTACCACGGCGAGCGCGACCTGCGCGCGGGAATCCTGCGCCACGTGAGCGAGGCCTTCGCCGAGGATCCCGTGCGGATCCTTCGCGTGGCGCGCTTCGCCGCGCGCTTCGGCTTCGGCATCGCGCCCGAGACCGAGGCGCTCATGGCGCGGATGGTCGACTCGGGCGAGGCCGATGCGCTCGTGCCCGAGCGCGTCTGGCAGGAGCTCTCGCGCGGGCTCATGGAGAAGGCGCCCTCGCGCATGCTGGCGGTCCTTCGCGAGTGCGGCGCGCTCGCGCGCGTGCTGCCCGAGATCGACGGCTCGTACGGGCGCCCCGACGTTCCCGAGCGCCTGTCCCATCGCCTCGACGAAGCCGCCTCGCGCGGCTACTCGCTCGCCGTGCGCTTCGCGCTGCTCACGCTCGACCTCCCGGCCGAAGACATCGCCTCGCTCTCGGCGCGCGTGAACGCGCCCAACGATTGCCGCGAGCTCGCGCGCCTGGCTTCCTGCGAGCGCGACGAGGTCCGGCGCCCCGACCTGGACGCGGAATCGACGCTTTCGCTCCTCGAGCGCAGCGACGCCTTCCGGCGTCCCGAGCGGCTCGATCGCCTCCTCGAGGTGGCCGAATGCGACGGGCTGCCGGCAAGCATCGCGGTACGCAAGGCCGCGCTCGCGGAAGCGTTGCGCGCTGCGCGGGCCGTCGATGCGGGGAAGACCGCGCGCGAAAATCCCTCCGACGTGCCCGGCGCCGTGCGGCGCGCGCGGCTCGCCGCGATCGCGTCCTTGCAGCTGCCCACGGGCAATTGACGCGACCAAGTAGAATCACCCCCGCGTGGCGCCGCGGCCACGAAACGAGAGCGAAACCGGCGAGACAACAATGACCGCACAAACGATCGGCGTCCCCAAGGAAGTCTTTCCCGGCGAGAAGCGCGTCGCCACGGTCCCCGAGGTGATCCCCAAGCTCGCGAAGCTGGGCTTCGCCGTGATCGTGCAGTCGGGCGCGGGAGATGCGGCGAGCCTCGCCGACGAGGCCTACGCCGCTGCCGGCGCCACGATCGTGCCCGACGCGGCGTCCGTCTGGTCGAAAGCCGACATCGTCTTCAAGGTGCGTGCCCCCGCCGCGGAGGAAGTCGCCTCCATGCGCGAAGGACAAATCCTGGTCGCCTTCATCTGGCCGGCGCAGAACCCCGACCTCATGAAGAGCCTCGCCGCGAGGAAGGTGACGGTCCTCGCGATGGACAGCGTGCCGCGCATGTCGCGCGCGCAGAAGATGGACGCGCTCTCCTCGATGGCCAACATCGCGGGCTACCGGGCCGTCATCGAGGCGGCCCATCACTTCGGCCGGTTCTTCACGGGGCAGATCACCGCGGCCGGCAAGGTGCCGCCTGCGAAGGTGTTCGTGATCGGTGCGGGGGTCGCCGGACTCGCGGCCATCGGCGCCGCCGCGGCGCTCGGCGCCATCGTGCGCGCCAACGACACGCGACCGGAGGTGGCCGACCAGATCAAGTCCCTCGGTGGCGAATACGTGCCGGTGGACTACGTGGAAGAAGGCACCGGCGTGGGCGGCTACGCCAAGGTGATGAGCGAGGGCTTCCAGAAGGCGCAGCGCGACACGTTCGCCAAGCAGGCGAAGGAGGTCGACGTCATCATCACCACCGCGCTCATTCCCGGGAAGCCCGCGCCCAAGCTCATCACGGCCGAGATGGTGCGCTCGATGAAGCCGGGCAGCGTGATCGTGGACCTCGCCGCCGAGCAGGGCGGCAACTGCGAGCTCACGGAGCCCGGCAAGGTCGTCGTGAAGCACGGCGTCACGATCATCGGCTACACGGACCTTCCGAGCCGGCTCGCCACGCAATCGAGCACGCTCTACGCGAACAACCTCTTTCGCCTGTCCGAGGACCTCTGCAAGAAGAAGGACGGCGTGTACGACGTGAACATGGAAGACGAGGTGATCCGCGGGGCCACGGTCATCAGGAACGGCGAGGTCACGTGGCCGCCGCCCGCGCCGAAGCTCTCCGCGGCGCCGCCGAAACCCGCGGGCGCAGCCGCGCCCGTTCCCGCCGCCCCGAAGGCGCATGGCCACGGGGCGGGAGCGCCCATGGCCGCGGGAACGCTCACGCTCGTCTTCGCGATCGGGGCGGTCCTCTTCCTCTTGATGGGCGCCTATGCGCCACCAGCCTTCCTCGGGCACTTCACGGTCTTCGTGCTCGCGTGCTTCGTGGGCTACATGGTGGTGTGGAACGTGACGCCCGCGCTGCACACGCCGCTCATGAGCGTCACCAACGCCATCAGCTCGATCGTCATCATCGGGGCGCTGGTGCAGATCGGCCCTCCCGCGGTCGCGGGGCTCGCGGGCGAAGGCGCGCGGCCCGACGAGGTGATCCGCTGGATCGCGGCGGTGGGCATCGCGCTCACCGCCATCAACATGTTCGGGGGCTTCGCGGTGACGCAACGCATGCTCTCGATGTTCCGCAAGTAGGAGGCGGCCCATGACCTCGAGCCTGGCAACCGTCTGCTACATCGCCGCGACCATCCTCTTCATCCTGAGCCTGGGCGGGCTCTCGAGCCCGGAGTCGTCGCGGCGCGGCAACCTCTACGGCATGATCGGCATGGCGATCGCCGTGCTGGCCACCATATTCGGCCCGCGCGTGACGCCGGCGGCGCTGGGCTGGATCGCCGTCGCGCTCGTGATCGGCGCGGCGATCGGCCTCTATCTCGCGCGCACCGTGAAGATGACGCAGATGCCCGAGCTGGTGGCGTTCATGCACAGCCTCGTGGGCCTGGTGGCGATGCTCGTGGGCTACGCGAGCTTCATCGATCCAGCGGCCTCGGCCGGCATGTCGCCGCCCGAGGTCTCGATCCACCACGTGGAGATCTACCTGGGCGTGCTGATCGGGGCCGTCACCCTCTCGGGCTCGGTGATCGCGTTCGGCAAGCTTTCGGGACGCATCAGCGGCAAGCCGCTGCTCCTGCCCGGGCGGCATTGGCTCAACCTGATCGGGCTCCTGGCCGTCATCTACTTCGGCTACGCCTTCCTCCAGGCGCACTCGATCCACGACGGCATGACCCCGATCGTGGTGATGAGCGTGATCGCCCTCCTCTTCGGCATCCACATGGTGATGGCGATCGGCGGCGCGGACATGCCGGTGGTGGTCTCGATGCTGAACAGCTACTCGGGCTGGGCCGCCGCCGCCACGGGCTTCATGCTCTCCAACGACCTGCTGATCGTCACCGGCGCGCTGGTGGGCTCCTCGGGCGCGATCCTCTCGTACATCATGTGCCGCGCCATGAACCGCAAGTTCCTCGCGGTGATCGCCGGCGGGTTCGGCGGCGAATCGGCCAAGCCCAAGGCGGCCGGGGGCGCGGCGCAGCCCGCGGGCGAGGTGGTCTCCGTCACCGCGAGGGAGACCGCGGACCTCCTGAAGGAGGCGAAGAGCGTGGTCATCGTGCCGGGATACGGCATGGCCGTCGCGCAGGCGCAGCACACCGTCTACGAGATCACGAAGAAGCTGCGCGAGATGGGCAAGACCGTGCGCTTTGCGATCCACCCGGTGGCCGGCCGCATGCCCGGCCACATGAACGTGCTCCTCGCGGAAGCGAAGGTGCCCTACGACATCGTCCTCGAGATGGACGAGATCAACGAGGACTTCCCCGATACCGACGTGGCGATGGTGATCGGCGCGAACGACATCGTGAACCCGAGCGCGCAGGAAGACCCCTCGAGCCCGATCGCCGGGATGCCGATGCTGGAAGTGTGGAAGGCCCACACGTCGGTCGTCATGAAGCGAAGCATGGCCTCGGGCTACGCCGGCGTGGACAATCCGCTCTTCTACAAGGAGAACAACCGCATGCTCTTCGGAGACGCGAAGAAGATGCTGGACGAAGTGTTGACGGCGCTGAATTCATGAACAGTCTTTCCGCGTTCGCAATCACCCGCAAGTGGCCGGCGCAACATCCGGACCGCATCCAGCTCTATTCGCTGCCCACGCCCAACGGCGTGAAGGTCTCGATCGCGCTGGAAGAGCTGGGCCTCGCGTACGAGCCGCACCTCGTGAGCTTCGAGAAGAACGACCAGGTCTCTCCCGAGTTCCTCTCGCTCAACCCCAACAACAAGATCCCGGCCATCATCGACCCCGACGGCCCGGACGGGCAGCCGCTGGCGCTCTTCGAGTCGGGCGCGATCCTGGTCTACCTCGCCGACAAGGCGAAGCGCCTCATGCCGGCCGGCGCCGCGCGCTACGAGACGCTGCAATGGGTGATGTTCCAGATGGGCGGGATCGGCCCCATGTTCGGGCAGGTCGGCTTCTTCGTGAAGTTCGCCGGCAAGGACTTCGAGGACAAGCGCCCTCGCGACCGCTACGTGGCCGAAGCCAAGCGGCTCCTCGGCGTGCTGGACAAGCGCCTCGAGGGCCGCAGCTGGATCATGGGCGACGACTACACCATCGCCGACATCGCCACGTTCCCTTGGGTGCGCAACCTCGTGGGCTTCTACGGAGCGGGCGACCTGGTGGAGTTCGACAGGCACGCGAACGTGAAGCGCGTGCTCGACGCTTTCGTGAAGCGTCCGGCCGTCGAGAGGGGCCTGGACATCCCGAAGCGCAGCTAGGTCCGCCGCAACGCCTAGAGCGTCAGGTGCCGCGCCGACTGGAACCCGAGCACGGGGCCCTCGAGCCCCTTCACGAACCCGAGCACCTTGAAGAGCTCTCCCATCTCCGAGGGGCCGATGAGGCGGTGCACGGCGCTCGTGCCCTTCAGCCGCGAGAGCGTCATGGTGGGATCTCCCGCGGACACCATCACCGCGAGCCCGCACGAGATGAGGAAGTAGGCCTGGGTCGTGAAGCCCACCACCTCGGCGCCACCCTGCTCGGCCGCGCGCGCCATGGCGGTGAAGTCCACGTGCGCGGTGATGTCCTGCAGGCCCGGCATGAAGAAGGGATCGCCATGGAAGCGATGCCGGTAATGGCAGCGCATGGTGCCCATGGAGCGCTGCGGATGGTAGAACTCGCGCTCGGGAAATCCATAGTCCACGAAGATCGCGAGGCCCGCCTCCATCGACGCGGCGACGGTGCGGATCAAGGCCTCGGCGGCGAAGTTGACCTCCGAGAGGTAGTCGTAGTCGCCGGGCGGATAGGCCGAGGCCGCGCGCCGGCCGAGCTCGTCGTTGGCGATGGGCTGGTCGTCGAACGCGAATCCCGCCTCGGTGAGCACCACGCCGCGCTCGAGGAACGTCCCGTCGTGGCGGTGGATCATCGTGCACGGCACCACGTCGAGGACCTCGTTGGCGATCACGATGCCGCGGATCTTCGCGGGCAGCCGGTCGATCCACACGAAGCGGTCCATGTCGGCGGGATGGCGCCTGGCGATGAGGCTGCGCTGGCGCTCCTTGAGATCCGGGCTCACCTCGAGCAGCAGGTAGCGCTGCGGGACGATGCCCTGCTCCTTCAGCGCGTCGAACATGTCGGCCGCGAATACGCCCGATCCGGGGCCGAGCTCGAGGACGTCGCCGCCCACTTCCTTCAGGACCTGTCCCGCCTGGAGCGCGAAGCACCGCGCGAACATGGGCGAGATCTCGGGCGAGGTGATGAAGTCGCCTTCGGCGCCGAACTTGCGCGCGCCCGCGGCGTAGTAGCCCAGGCCGGGCGCGTAGAGCGCGAGCTCCATGTAGCGGGAAAACGAGATCCACTCGCCCTCGGAGACGATCGCATTGGCGATGTGCTCCGCAACCCGCCGGGAATGCGCGGCGGCTTCCTCGCCCGGGGGAGGAAGGGCGGTATCTGCGGAAAGGGGCATCGTGGCCTTGGGCTAAACTGCGGATTCGTTTTTCGCCGGAATATAGCATGCAGGATCGCGCAGTCCTCGTCACCGGAGCGGCGCGGCGCATTGGCGCTGCGATCGCGCGGCGCCTGCACGCCGCGGGCGCCCGCGTCGCGTTGCACTGCAATCGGTCGAGGACCGAGGCCGACGCGCTCGCGGGCGAGCTGAACGCGGCGCGCGCTTCGAGCGCCGCGGTGGTCCACGGCGACCTCCTCGACGTTCCCGGGCTCGCGCGGATCGTGGACGAGGCCGCCCGCGCTTTCGGCCGCCTCGACGGCCTCGTGAACAACGCGTCCTCCTTCTACGCCACGCCCTTCGGCGGCATCGGCGCGCGCGAGTGGGACGATCTCGTCGGCTCGAACCTGCGCGCGCCGCTCCTCCTCGCGCAGGCCGCCGCCCCGCGCCTTCGCGAGTCGAAGGGCGCCATCGTGAACATCGTGGACATCCATTGGGAGCGGCCGCTCAAGGACTTCGTCGTGTACTCGATCGCGAAGGCCGGCCTCGCGGGCCTCACGCGCTCGCTCGCGCTCGAGCTGGGGCCCGACGTCCGCGTGAACGGCGTCTCGCCCGGGGCGATCCTCTGGCCCGAGGGCGGCGAGCACTTCGATCCCGGCGAGAAACGCCGTATCGAGGAGCAGACGCCCCTCGCGCGCATCGGCAGCCCGGAGGACGTGGCCGGCGCGGTAAAATACCTGCTCTTCGACGCCCCGTTCGTGACCGGCCAGATCCTCGCGGTCGACGGCGGGCGCACCGTCTACCTGTAGCCATGACCACCGCAGCGACCGACACCCGCAAGGCCGATTTCGAGGGCGCCAAGCTCGCCAAGCGCCTGCGCCGCCTCGTGGGGCAGGCCATCGGCGACTTCTCGATGATCGAGGCCGGCGACAAGGTGATGGCGTGCCTGTCGGGCGGAAAGGACAGCTACGCGATGCTCGACGTGCTGATGCGCCTTCGCGAGAAGTCGCCCGTGCCCTTCGAGATCGTCGCGGTGAACCTGGACCAGCGCCACCCGGGCTTTCCCGGGCATGTGCTGCCGGACTACCTCGAGTCGGCCGGCGTCGATTTCCGCATCGAGGTGCAGGACACGTACAGCGTCGTGAAGCGCGTGATCCCCGAAGGCAAGACCATGTGCGGGCTTTGCTCGCGCCTTCGCCGCGGAGTGCTCTATCGCGTGGCGACCGAGCTCGGCGCCACGAAGATCGCGCTCGGCCACCATCGCGACGACATCCTCGAGACGTTCTTCCTCAACCTCTTCCACGGCGGGAAGCTGAAGGCCATGCCGCCCAAGCTCGTCTCCGACGACGGAAGGCACGTCGTGATCCGCCCGCTCGCCTACGTCGAGGAGGCGGACCTCGAGGCGTACGCCGAGCTGAGGAAATTCCCGATCATTCCCTGCGACCTGTGCGGCTCCCAGGACCAGCTGCAGAGGAAACAGGCGAAGGCGATGCTGCGCGACTGGGAGAAGAACCATCCCGGACGCCTCGCCACCATTTTCGGCGCGCTCACCAATGTCGCGCCGTCGCACCTGCTGGACCGTTCCCTGTTCGACTTCACGAGAGTCACGACGACGGACGAGCCTCACGTTCATCCCATCAACCTCGCGCCTCGCCTCTCGCGCCTCGCCTCTTCGGATCCGTCATGACCCTCAAGCGATTCAACGAAACCCGCAGGATCACTTCGTTCCACCCGCCCCAGCGCACGCTGATGGGGCCCGGCCCCACGGAGATCCATCCGCGCGTGCTCACCACCATGAGCCAGCCCGCCATCGGCTACCTCGACCCCGTGTTCGTCGAGATGATGGAGGAGCTGAAGGCCTTGCTGCGCTACGTGTACCAGACCGACAACGCGCTCACGTTCCCCGTCTCCGGCCCCGGCTCGGTCGGCATGGAGTACTGCTTCGTGAACCTGGTGGCGCCGGGCACGAAGGTGATCGTCTGCAGGAACGGCGTCTTCGGCGGGCGCATGCTGGAGAACGTCGAGCGCTGCGGCGGCGTGGCCGTGGTCGTCGACGACGAGTGGGGCAAGCCCGTCGATCCGCAAAAGGTCCAGGACGCGTTCCGGAAAAATCCCGACGCGAAGATCCTCGCCTTCGTGCACGCCGAGACTTCCACCGGCGCGCAGTCCGACGCCAAGGCGCTCGGCGCCATCGCGAAGAAGCACGGCGCCTTCGTGATCATGGACGTGGTGACCTCGCTCGGCGGAACCCCGGTGCGCACCGACGAGTGGGGCGTGGACGCCATCTACTCGGCGAGCCAGAAATGCCTTTCCTGCACGCCGGGGCTCTCGCCCGTGTCGTTCTCCGAGCGCGCGGTGGAGCACGTGAAGGCGCGCAAGGACAAGATCCACAGCTGGTTCATGGACATGAACCTGCTCTCGAGCTACTGGGGCGCCACCAACCGCACGTACCACCACACCGCCCCCACGAACTCGCTCTTCGCGCTGCACGAGGCGCTGCTCCTCATCAAGGACGAGGGCCTCGAGCAATGCTGGGCGCGCCATCGCCGCCACCACCTCGCGTTGAAGGCGGGCCTCGAGGCGATGGGGCTCGAGTTCCTCGTGGAGGAGGCCTACCAGCTGCCGCAGATGAACGCGGTGCTCTGCCCTTCGGGCGTGGACGAGGAAGCGGTGAGGAAGACGCTGCTGAACGAGTTCTCGCTCGAGATCGGCGCGGGACTGGGGCCGCTCAAGGGCAAGATCTGGCGCTTCGGCCTCATGGGCTACTCGTGCCGCCCCGACAACGTGATGCTGTGCCTCTCGGCGCTGGGCTCGGTGCTCATGGACATGGGCCTGAACATCAAGGTCGGGCTCGCGGAAGCCGCGGCGCACCAGTCGTACGCCGCGCAGCACGCGGCGGACGCGCAGCACGCCCGCAAGAAGGTCGCAGCCGCCTGAGCGGTTACTTCGCCGCCTCGAGCACGTGCCGGTACCGGCCCTCGAGCTGGGGCTGCGAGGAGTAACGCTCGACCGTGGGCAGGAACTGCTCGAGCTGGCCGATGCGATCGCCGGCCGGCGGGTGGGTGCTGAGGAGCGAGGCTGCGTCCGCGCCGCCCTTGTATTGCGCGAGCATCTGGAGCGCGGACACGAGCCCGTAGGGATCGTAGCCGCTGCGTGTGGCGATCAGCACGCCGAGCTGGTCGGCCTCGTACTCCATCGAACGGTCGAGCGGCCGCAACAGCACGCCGTTCTTGATCAAGTCGGCGGCCATGCTCGCGCCCCAGTTCTTGAGCTCCTGCGCGGCATAGCCTCCACCCTGGCGCGCGAACCTGTCCGCGGCGAGGTCCTTGCCGAGCGTCGCGGCGAGGTCGCCGCGCGCGGCCGACTGGATCGCCTGGAGCTGGTGCTTCTTCACCACGTGCGCGATCTCGTGGCCGAGGACCCCGGCAAGCTCCGATTCGCTCGACAGGCGCTTCAGCAACCCGCTCGAGACGATCACGTCGCCGCCGGGCATCGCGAACGCGTTGATGGTGTCCGTATCGATGACCGCGAAGGTCCACGGCAGGTCGGGCCGGTCGCTGTGCAGGGCGAGCCACTTGCCCACGCGGTTCACGTAGCGCTGCAGGTTCGCGTCCGGGTGGAGGTGCGAGGCGCCGAGGAACCCCGCCGTCAGCCCCTCGCCGAGCGCGATCTCCTGCTCGGGGGTGAATTCCTTGAACGCATCGGAGCTCACCACCTTGCGGCCGATGTCGAGCGCCTTGCCCAGGTCGAAGAGCTGCGCCTGCGCCGCGGCGCAGGCCGTGAGCAGCGTGACGAAAAGGATGCGCTTCATCGACGCTCTCCCTGCGGGTTGTCGACGCTCACCGCGGCGAGCTTGCCCTCCCTCGCGAAGCGCTCGGCCGTCGCGCGATCGGCGCGATAGCCTTGCGCCTTCGCGAGCGCCGCCGGGTCGGGCGAGGCATTCTGCAGGTCCTCGGGCGACAGGCCGCGGATGCCGGTGGTGGCGATCGTCGCGGGCTTCTCCGCTTGCCGCCCGCCGCCGAACATCGACGTGAGGCCGCCCAGCACGCTGCCTCCCGCGGACGACGAGGTCGTCTCCACCGTCGCGGGAAAGCGCAGCGTGAAGACGCGCACCCAGCCCACCTGCCCGTTCGCATCGACCCGGGTCCATGCGCCGCCGCGCGAGACCACCTTGACCGCGGTGTTCTCGGGCAAGGTCGCGAGCGTCTTCGCCTCGGCCGCGTTGCGGTCCTTCAGCTCCGTCGCGCGATTGGTGAAGGCCTGCTCCTGCGCCGACGCGATCGACGCCATTGCAAGCAGTGAAACCGCCACGAGGCTTCGCCAGCTCATGCGCGCCATGATAGCCCCGTTTCAGCGGACCATGACGGCGGCGAGGGCGAGCATGAAGCCCATGCTCGTCACGTCGGTCGCCGTCGTGACGATGATGCTCGAAGCGGTCGCCGGGTCGAATCCCAGCTTCTTCAGCGCGAGGGGCACGAAAGCCCCCGAGACGCCGCTCACCGCGCAGCTCGCGATCATCGCGAGCATCACGACGACCCCCAGCATCAATGCCTGCGGCACGCCGAGGATCTTCGCGTAGACGAACATCGCGAGCCCGCAGAGGAAGCCCGTGACCGCGCCGTTGGCGAGCCCGAGCAGCGCCTCCTTGGACATGAGCGAGCTGCCCGCGCCCTTCTTCACGTCGCCCAGCGTGATGCCGCGCACCGTGACCGCGAGCGCCTGGCACCCCGTGTTGCCCGCCTGCCCGGCGAGGACGGGAAGGAAAGTCGCGAGGATCACGAGGCGGTCGATGGTGCCCTGGAAGAGCGCCACGACGCCGCCCGCGGCGAAGGCCGTGACGAGGTTGATCAGCAGCCACGGGTTGCGGAACTTGAAGCTCTGCGACATCGGCGTGGCGATCCGCTCCTCCTTCTCGACACCGACCATCGAGCCCGCTTGCGCGGTGACCTCGAAGGCCTCGAGCTCGAAGAGCGCGGCGCCGCGAATCACGCC
>DATBEA010000028.1:0-3936 GCA_036276215.1 Usitatibacter sp. | reverse complement strand
ATGCCGTCCACGAATTCCTGCTCTTCCTTCTCGGGGTTCGTATCGTCGAAGCGCATATGGCACACGCCGCCGTACTCCTGCGCCAAGCCGAAATTGAGGACGATCGATTTCGCGTGCCCTATATGAAGATATCCGTTGGGCTCGGGCGGAAAGCGCGTGCGGATCTTCGCCGGATCGAGCGGCGCATTGGCGTGCTTCGATGCAGGTCCGGGCTCACCGCCCCACCGGCGCTGGGCGTACTTCCCCTCGGCCAGGTCGCGGTCGATGTGCTGCTTGATGAAGTTGGTGAGGTGGGCGCCTTCGGGCGCTTTTGTGTTGTCGGGCATCCTGGTCTCTCCCCGGCGCCGCTGTGTGGCAATGGCGCGGGGATCCAATAAATCTCGCGATGAAACAACCATTTTGCCCTACCTGAGAGGTCGAGGCGGTGAGGCAGCCCTTCTGAGGTCCTGCTCCGGTAGCTGTCGAAAAAAACGCAACGCACCGCTTGGGGGTGCGTTGCCTTTGTAACGCGCGCGTTCGGGCGGGCCGCAAATCGGGAAAATAGGGGCATGCCCGTTCGCCTTGCAGCCCTTTTCGCGATTTCGCTTGTCGCCGCCCCCCAGGCGCAGGCCGCTGTGTCGGCCCAGCTCGTCACGCCGCAGCGCATGAGCGTCGCGGGCGGCGAGACCAAGCGCTTCTCGGTGCGGTTCCTCGATTCCACGGGGCACGCCGCCGTGGGCGAGGCTGTGCGCTTCGCCAACGATGCGTGCGGGCGGTTCGCCAACGGGCAGTTCACCTTCGACACCACGACCGACTCGACCGGCGTGGCGAGCGCCGATTTCACGGCGCTCTCGCCGGCGGGCATCACCTGCTGGCTCGTCGCGACGGCGGGTGTGACGGCGCAATTCGACGTGGAGACTTACATCGCGTCCCTGGCCCACCCGGGCGCGATCCTGGATCCGGGCACGCCCGCACCCGGGCAACCGTTCACGGTGTCGGCGTCGGGAAGCTTCGGTGCCTACACGCTTTACAACGTGGACATTTCGGCGCGCGTGATTGCCGGCTCGGCGTCGGCGACGATCTCTCCGGCTGCGCAGACCACGGGCGATGACGGTGCCGCGATCTTCTCGGTGACGCCCGATGGCCGGCTGGGCAGCTTCGACATCGAGCTTTCCTTCAGCGGGCACACGAAGACGCTTCACGTCGCGCAGCCCGCCACCGGCGTGCAGGACATGTGGTGGGCGGGGCCGGGGCAAAACGGCTGGGGCATGAGCCTCGTGCAGCATCCGAGCGGCATGATCTTCGCGACGCTCTACACCTACGGCGAAGACGGGCACCCGACCTGGTTCGTGATGCCGGGCGGCGCGTGGAACGACGACCGCACGGCGATCAGCGGCTCGCTCTACTCGCCGCGGGGCGCGCCCTTCAACGCGGCGGACCTCACGCATTTCGCCGCCGGCAATCCGGCCGGCACCGCGACGCTCACCTTCGTGGACCTCGCGCATGCCACGCTCGACTACACCGTGGGTGGCAAGGCGGGTACGATCGAAGTGGTCCGCCAGCCCTTCTGAGCACCGCCATGCGTCTCGCCCCGCTTCGCACCTTGTTCGCCCTGTTGCTCCTCGCGGCCTCGTTCGGAGCGCTGGCGCAGTCGATGCCCGACTTCGACCAGCTCGAGAAGCGGCTGCACATTCGCCCCGAGCAGAAGGAGCAGTACGACCTCGCGGTGGGTGCGACGCGGCGCGCGCTTCTCGCCGTGGGCATCGCGGCCCTGCAGATGAAGGACGCGCTGGTGCAGGAGCTCGCCAAGCCGTCGCCCGACTTCTACGCGCTCGCCCGCAAGCAGAACCAGCTGATCGACGACCAGCGCCCGCTCTTCCACGAAGCCGGCGAGCAGTGGCAGCGCCTCTACCGCATCCTCGACCCCTCGCAAGTCGATACGGTGCGCGATTTCCTGCACGAAAACCTCGGCCGCCTCCTCCCGCAGTAAAAGGGGTCAGAGCCCTTTTCCCCGTAAAAGGGGACAGAACAACTTGATCTGTCCCCTTAAATCCCGAAAAGGGCTCTGACCCCTTTATGGGGAGAGGAGGCGCAGGCCGAGCGAGAACCAGCGCTCGGCGGAGTCGCTGGTGAGGCGGTTTCCGAAGGTGGCGTCCATCTGCACGCGGTCTTACACGAGTGTGTAGCGAGCCCCCAGCTGGTAGAAGGGGCGCCCGCGGTCGTTGGCGAAGGACTCGCCGATGAAGTAGGTGTCGTCGCGCAGCCGGACCTCGGTCCCGATTCCCCAGGTGACGATGCTGCGGTCGAGGTCGCGTCGGCGAACCGCCCCGGCGTTCACGTGCATCACGATCTCGTCGTCGCGAAACGAGACGCTCACGGGCACGTTCACGACCTCGTCGCCGGGCCAGCCATTGCCCGATTCGCGGTGCAGGTGCCGGTCGGTCCCCACGCTGACTCCCCAGCCCCAGCCATTGGGCTCCAGCGGCTTCACGATCGTCTTGAATCCCATGACATTGTCGGTGAAGGTCGAGCCCGCGCCATTCTCGCGTGTGCGCGCACCGCCGTAGTTGATCTCGAACCATCCGAAGGGGTTGCACGCGGGCAGTGCCCAGTACTCCGTCGAGTCCTTGTTGGCCTTGATCCAGCTTTCCACCTGGCAGGACTTCGGGTCCACGATGCGGGCATCGTCGGTGGTCAGCGGCCGCGCCGCCGTGGCGCTCGCGGCGAAAAGCAGCAACGCGAATCCCGCAAGGGCTGCGTGGGCGAGGGCGCGGGCGGCCGCGGCGGCATGCATGCCGCGGATTCTAGGCGTTCTACGCCACGGCCGGGAAGCTCACGGCCACGCACGTCCCGCGGCCCTGGCGCCCTTCCTCCACGACGATCGAGGCGCGGTGGCGCTGGGCGATCTCGTTCACGATGGCAAGCCCGAGGCCGCTGCCCTCGGTGGATTCGTTGTCGAGCCGGCGGAAGCGCTCGAAGATGCGCGTGCGCTGGGGCACCGGGATGCCGGGACCGTCGTCGATCACCTGGAGAACCGACCGGCCGCCGCCGTCGTGCGTGACGACGGTCACGGTCTTCGCGCCATAGCGGGCCGCGTTGTCCACGAGGTTCGAGGCGAGCTCCCCCACGAGCACGGAGCTGCCGCGAAACGGCGCGGGCGCGAGCTCGAACTCGAGCTCCACCTCGCGCGGGGCCACGCCGCGAAGCCACTCGCTCGCCCGGCCCTTCACGATCTCGGCGAGGTCGCACGCCTCCTCGGGCACCTTCGGATTCGACACAGGGTCCGCGGCGGCGAGCGAGAGCACCTGCTGCGCGAGGCGCGTGAGCCGCGTGGCGCTTTCCTTCGCGTTGGCGAGGTACACGTCGCGCTTCGCGCGGTCGTCGCTGCCGCGCGCGAGCTCGAGCTGGGTGACCAGCCCCGCGATCGGCGTTCGCAGCTGGTGGGCGGCGTTGGCGATGAAGCGCGCCTGCACCTCCTGCGCCTCGCCCAGCCGCGCGAGCATCTGGTTCAGCTCCTTCACCAGCGGCTGGAGCTCGTCCACCGTGCCGCCTTCCTTCACGGGCCGCAGGTCCAGGTACGTGCGCGCCTTGAGCTGGCGTCTCAGGTCCTCGACGGGGCCCAGCCCGCGCCGCACGCCCAGCAGCACCGCCACGATCGCGGCGATCGAGAGCAGCGTCGTCGGCACGAGCGCCGAGAGCAGCGCGTCGCGATGCGCGCGCTCGCGCTTGCGCGTGGTCTCCGCCGCCATGATCTGCACCGGATGCCCGTTCACGAGCGCACGCAGCACTGCCACGCGCACCGGCTGGCCCAGGTGCTGGGCGTCGAAGAATTTCGCTTCCTCGCCCGGGACGAACGGAGGCTTCGGCATGTTGCGCTCGCCCGCCAGCTCTTCGCCCATGTCGCCGAAGAGGCCGTAGTAGATCTGGTCGGTGCTGTCGGCGCGCAGCACCGCGTCG
>DATBEA010000027.1:0-4845 GCA_036276215.1 Usitatibacter sp. | reverse complement strand
CGCCCCTCGCCGTCATCACCGCGCTCTGGGTCGTGGTGGGAATCTTCGCCGTGCTCTCGATCGTGAAGCCGGTGCGCCGCGCCGCGGTGACGGGCCCCATCTTCGGGCTGTACAAGAAGATCCTGCCGCAGATCTCGCAGACCGAGCAGGAAGCGCTCGACGCCGGCAGCATCTGGTGGGACGCGGACCTCTTCACCGGCAAGCCCGACTGGAACAAGATGCTCGCCTATCCCGAGGCGCGCCTCTCGGCCGAGGAGCAGGCGTTCCTCGAAGGGCCCGTGGAAGAGCTCTGCGGCATGCTGGACGAGTGGGACATCACCCACAACCGCATGGACCTCCCGCCGGAAGTGTGGAAGTTCATCCGCGAGAAAGGCTTCCTCGGGATCATCATCCCGAAGTCCTTCGGCGGCCTCGGATTCTCCGCATTCGCGCATTCGGAGATCGTGACCAAGATCTCGACCCGCAGCGGAACGTGCGCGGTGACCGTGATGGTGCCCAATTCGCTGGGGCCCGCGGAGCTCCTCATCCACTACGGGACCGACGACCAGAAAGCCCACTACCTGCCGCGGCTGGCCAAGGGCCTCGAGATCCCGTGCTTCGCGCTCACCAACCCGGAAGCGGGCTCGGACGCCGGCGCCATCCCCGATTTCGGCATCGTCTGCAAGGACATGCACGAGGGCCGCGAGGTGGTGGGCGTGCGCCTCACGTGGGAGAAGCGCTACATCACGCTGGGCCCGGTGGCGACGATCCTCGGCCTCGCGTTCAAGCTCTTCGATCCGGAGAAGCTCCTCGGCGGCAAGGAGGACCTGGGCATCACGCTGGCGCTCATCCCGACCACCCACAAGGGCGTGAACATCGGCCGGCGCCACATGCCGCTCGGCTCGGCGTTCATGAACGGCCCCAACTCCGGGAAGGACGTGTTCATCCCGATGGCGTGGATCATCGGCGGCGAGAAGCAGGTGGGCAACGGCTGGCGCATGCTGGTCGAGTGCCTCGCCGCGGGGCGGGCGGTGTCGCTCCCCTCGATGTCGATGGCCGCGGGCAAGCTGAGCACGCGGGCCACGGGCGCCTACGCGCGCGTGCGCTCGCAGTTCCGCACGCCCATCGGCAGGTTCGAAGGCGTGGAAGAGCCGCTCGCGCGGATCGGCGGCAACACCTACATGATGGATGCCACGCGGCGCATGACGATGGCCGCGCTCGACCTGGGCGAGAAGCCCTCGGTCATCTCGGCCATCTGCAAGTACCACATGACCGAGCGCATGCGCCAGATCCTGAACGACGCCATGGACGTCCACGGCGGCAAGGGCATCATGATGGGGCCGAACAACTACCTCGGCCGCGCCTACGAGACCATCCCCATCGCGATCACGGTGGAAGGCGCCAACATCCTCACGCGCTCGATGATCATCTTCGGGCAGGGCGCGATTCGCTGCCATCCGTTCGTGCTGAAGGAGATCGCCGCGGCGGGCGCCAACGACCTCGCCGCGTTCGATTCGGCGCTCTGGGGCCACATGGCGTTCACGATCTCCAACGCCGCGCGCTCGCTCTGGCTGGGCCTCACCGGCGGCGAGGGCGTCCCGGTGCCGGGCGTCGCGGAGACCCGGCGATTCCTGCAGATGATGACGCGCTTTTCCTCGGCCTTCGCGCTCCTGTCCGACATCTCGATGTTCGTGATCGGCGGAAGCCTGAAGCGCCGCGAGAAGATCTCGGGCCGGCTGGGCGACGTCCTCTCGCTTCTCTACATCGCGTCGGCGACGGTCAAGCGCTATCACGACGAGGGACACCAGAAGGACGACCGCCCGCTCCTCGACTGGGCCATGTACGACACGTTCTTCCGGCTGCAGGTCGCGATCGACGGCATCCTCGACAACTTCCCCAACCGCTTCGTCGCGGCGTGGATGCGCCTTCTCGTCTTCCCGAAGGGGCTCACGCTGAACGCGCCCTTCGACAAGGTGGGCGCCAAGGTCGCCAACATCCTGCTCACGCCCGGCGATGCGCGCGACCGCCTCACGAAGGGCGCCTACATCCCCGACGACGAGAACGACGTGATCGGCCGCCTCGAATACGCGATGCGTGCGACCATCCAGGCCGACGCGATCGACGCCAAGATGCGCAAGGCGTCGAAGGAAGGCCTGCTGCCGCAGCGCACGCTCGGCGAGCGCCGCGCGACGGCCCTCGCGCAGGGCATCATCACGCGCGAGGAGCTGGAGCACCTCGACTACGCCGACCGGCTGCGCCACGACGTGGTGAAGGTGGACGACTTCGAGCACGACCTCGCGCGGGGCACCAAGAGGGAGGATGAGTCATGGCAGTCCCAGGAGAAGAAAAAGGCGGCCGCCGCCACGTCTATGTCGTAGACGGCGCGCGCACGCCGTTCCTCAAGGCGAAGACCGGCCTCGGGCCGTTCACGGGCTCGGACCTCGCGGTCAACGCGGCGCGCGGGATGCTGCTGCGCCAGCCGTTCGCGCCGGACGCCTTCGACGAGGTGATCGTGGGCGCGGCGATGCCGTCGGCGGACGAGGCGAACATCGGGCGCGTGGTTTCGCTTCGCCTGGGCTGCGGCGAGAAGGTCCCGGCGTGGACGGTGATGCGCAACTGCGCATCGGGAATGCAGGCGCTCGATTCGGCCGCGGTGAACATCATGGCGGGCCGCTCGAGCCTCGTGCTCGCCGGCGGCACGGACGCGATGAGCCACGCGCCGCTTCTCTATGGGCCGGCCATGGTGAATTGGCTTGCGGCCTGGTACGCGGCCAAGGGCGCGGGAGGGAAAGCGGCGCAGGCGGTGAAGTTCCGGTTGAGCTACCTCGCGCCCGTCATCGCGATCCTTCGCGGGCTCACCGATCCCATCGTGAAGCTTTCCATGGGCTCGACGGCCGAGATCGTCGCCGAGCGCTTCCGCATCACGCGGCGGATGATGGACGAGTACGCCGTCGAATCTCACCGGCGCACCGCCTTCGCCCAGGACAACGGCCACTTCGCGACCGAGGTCGAGCCCATGTACGGACGCGACGGCACGGTGTATTCGCAGGACGACGGCGTGCGGCGCGATTCCAGCGTGGAGAAGCTCGCGAAGCTGAAGCCCGTGTTCGACCGCACGTATGGCAACGTCACCGCCGGCAACTCCTCGCAGGTGACCGACGGTGCGGCGATGCTGATCCTCGCCGCCGAGGACGTCGTGCGCGAGTACGGCCTGAAGCCGCTGGGCCGCGTCGTCGATGCGCATTGGGGCGCGCTCGACCCCGCGGAGATGGGATTGGGTCCCGTGCATGCGATCACGCCGATGCTGATGCGCAACGGCCTCACGTTCGCCGACATCGACGCGGTGGAGGTGAACGAGGCATTCGCCGCGCAGGTGCTGGGCTGCCTCGCGGCGTGGGACAGCGACGACTACTGCAAGGCGCAGTTCGGGCTCGACCGCGCGTTCGGCGCGCCCGACCGCGCGAAGCTGAACGTGGACGGCGGCGCGATCGCCATCGGCCATCCCATCGGCGCGTCAGGCGCACGAGTGGTGCTGCACGTGTTGAAAGTCCTCGAGCGCACCGGCGGCAAGCGCGGCGTGGCCTCGCTTTGCATCGGCGGCGGGCAGGGCGGGGCGATGCTCGTGGAGCGTGCGTGATGATGGCGTTCCTCATGGGCTTGAAGTCCGTCTCGCCGGCGGACCTCGATGCGCTCGTCGCGGCGAAACAGGTGACGGTGCTCGACGTGAATTCCGCGGGCAGTTACGCGAAGGCGCACATTCCCGGGGCGCGCAACCTCGACCCGGAAGCCTTTGGAAGCGAAGACCTGCCGGCCGACAAACGGTCGAGCCTGGTCTTCTACTGCTCGAATCCGCTTTGCCGCAAGGCTCCCATCGCGGCGAAGCGCGCCAAGCAGATGGGCTACGAGGACGTGAAGGTGATGTCCGCCGGCATCAACGGCTGGATCTCCAGCGGCCTCGCGACCGAGGCCGCCTGATGGACTTGCAGCATTGGAAGCTCGACGTCGACGCCGACCACCTCGCGTGGCTCGCGTTCGATCGTGCGGGGACGGCGACCAATACGTTCTCGAGCGAGGCGCTTCGCGAGCTGGGCCGGATCGCCGATCACCTCGCATCGATGCCGCCCAAGGGCCTCGCGATCTTCTCCGCCAAGGACAACGGCTTCGCGGCCGGCGCCGACATCGAGGAATTCACGCGCCTTCGAGATGCCGATGAAGCCATCGCGTTCACGGTTCTCGGCAACGAGGTGTTCGACAAGATCGCGACGCTGCCTTTCCCCACGCTCGCGTTGATCCACGGCTTCTGCATGGGAGGCGGCACGGAGCTGGCACTCGCCTGCCGCTATCGCGTGATGGACGACGGGGCCAAGACCCGCATGGCGCTGCCCGAGGTGATGCTGGGCATCGTGCCCGGCTGGGGCGGGGCGAAGCGCATGCCGAAGCTGATCGGCGCGCCGGCGGCACTCGACCTCATGCTCACGGGGCGTGGCGTGGACGCACGTCGCGCGAAGAAACTGGGGCTCGTGGATGCCGTGACTCCGCGGCGCCACTTCGAGAATGCGGCGCGGCAGATCCTCGCAAACCCGCCACCGGTGCATTCGCCCACGCTCGTGCAGGCCGCGACCGAGTGGCCCGGCATCCGCAACCTCGTCGCGAAGATGTCCACGAACCAGGTGCAAAAGCGCGTTCGCCGCGACCAGTACCCCGCGCCCTACGCCATCATCGACCTGTGGAAAGACTTCGGCGGCGACGTGCGCAACGTGCCCCGCGACCACCCGGCCTCCACCGCGAGCCTCTTCTTCCACCCCACCGCGAAGAACCTGATCCGCGTCTTCCTGCTGCAGGAAAGGCTTAAAAAGGGGTCAGACC
>DATBEA010000026.1:0-3299 GCA_036276215.1 Usitatibacter sp. | reverse complement strand
GCCGACGAGGCGACGGCCACCACGGGGATGCCGAGCGAGTTGAGGCCCGCGAGGCCCGCGGTGCTGCGCGACAGGACGTAGGTCCACAACCACCATCCCATCCCCGTGGCGAGGACCGCGGAGAAGAGGAGCGCCGCGACGAACTCGCCGGTCCAGCGAACGGGCGGATGGGGATGCAGCCAGGCCACGAGCGCAAGCGCCACGAACCCGAAGAGAAGCTGCCATGCCGTGAGCACGAGCGTGTCCGCGCCGGGTGTGGGCCAGCGCTTCGAGATCACGGCCGAGATCGCCCAGACGGCGCCGGCAGCGACCGCCAGCACGCTTCCCGCGAGGCTCGTGAGGTTCCAGGGCGACACGATGAGCGTGAGTCCCGCGAACGCGAGGGCCACGGCGATCCATTGGGGGCCGCGGATGCGCTCGTGGAGGATGAAGTGCGCGAACACGATCATCCAGAAGGGCATCGTGAACACGAGCACCGACGTGCGGCCCGGTTCCGCCACCGTGAGTGCCAGCTGCGAGAGGGCGACGAAAAGGCCCACCTGGAGCAGGCCCAGCACGAAGGCCGTGCGATAGCTGGGGAGCGTGAGGCGCGTCTTGCGCATCGCGACGAGCGCGAAGAGGAACACCGCGCCGATGGCCACGCGCAGCGCGGCGAAGTCGAACGGGTTCGCGTAGCGCAGCGCGATCTTCATCGCGATCCACGAGTAGCCCCAGATCACGATGAGCAGCACGAGGGCCGCGACGGGCGTGGAGCCGGGCTTGCTCAAGAGGCGTTCGCGAGCGGCGGAAGCTTCACGATCTCCAGGGCGGGGCCGTCGGGGGATTTCCAGCGCAGGTCGTGGCGCTCGAGGCTCTCGATCTGCGCGACCACCAGCGCGTCGAACCCGCCCGCGGGATCGGCCGCCACGTTGACCACGGTGCCCGCGGCCTGCTCGCCGAAAGCCGCGCTGTAGACGCTGTCCCCGGGCGCGGGGCGTGCGTCGCCGGGCACGTGGACGAGGGCCATGCGCCGCTTGAGGATGCCGCGGTATTGGGTCCGGGCGACGATCTCCTGGCCCGGGTAGCAACCCTTCTGGAAGCTCACGCCGCCCACCAGCTCGAAATTCGCCATCTGCGGGACGAACGCCTCCTGGGTCGCTGCGACGATGGTCGCCACGCCCGAGAGGACCGCCTCGCGGTCCCACGCCTCGCGGCCCGCAGGCGATGCCGCCGCGCGCAATTCGCTTTCCAGCCCGGACGATGCCGGGACCCACGCGACAAATCGGTCCTCGGCGAGTCCCACGCAGGTCGCGCCGTCCTTCTCGAGGGCTTCCAGCGGCGCCGGCACCGAGCCCCAGTAGCCGCGCACCAGGGCCGCGGCGCCTTCACCCGACACCCCATAGCGGGCGAGCGTGCTTCCCGCATCGGCGAGCTTCACTTTCGAGCGCAGCACGAACATCCCGAGGCGGCGCGAGAAGGCCGCGGCGATCTCCGCGGGGAGCATGAGCAGGAAGCCTTCGGCGCGGCGCGCGAGGAGGAAAGTCGCGAAGAGCCGGCCCTTGGGCGTGCACCAGCCGTTCCATTGGGCGCGGCCCACGGCGAGCGCCTTCACGTCGTTGGTGAACTGGCCGTGCAGGAAATCGGCCGCGTCGTCCCCCGCGACCGCGACGAGCGCGTTATCGGAGAGGTCGGCGACGAAGGTGGAGCTCATGGAAACGAAGGTGGGTGCGAAGGCAAGCAATCGCAAGTATAGCGAGGCCACCGTGCATGTCCGCATTCATGCAAGCCATGCGGCATGCGCATGGATCGCGCTCGCGGCCCTCGCGACGCTCGCGTTGCTGGCCGTCACGCCGGGATCGGCCGCGATGCGCATTCTCGCCGCGACGTGGATCGCGTGCGCCGCGCTCGAATCGATCCATTCGCGTGCGCTGCTGCGCGGCAGCCGCGGCGTGCGCGCGGTTCGCGTGGGCGAGGGCGTCGTGGAGGTGGAGGATGGCGACGGCGGCCATCACGCCGGCACGCTCGTGGCCGGCTCGTTCGTGGCACCCTGGCTCACGGTCGTGCGTTGGCGCCCTGAAGGCGCGCGTTTCGACCGGTCGCTGCCGGTCGTTGCGGGCATGGCGCACGCCGAAAATCTGCGCCGCCTTCGAGTCGTTTTGCGATGGGCCTGACCCGCCGGGTCGAATCTGGCGGCGCGGTATAATTCGTGGATGAATCCGCAAGACGCGCCGTCGCAGCAAGTCCTCACGCTGCCGGGCGCGGTCGCGCTTTCTGCGTTCCGCATCGAAAAGCTGCTCGCGTCGCTGCCGCGCGAGCTCGCCGCGGCGATCCGCATCGAAACCCGCTTCGTGCACTTCGCCGCGCTCTGCGCGCCGCTTGCCGCGGACGAGACGCAGGTCCTCGAGAGGCTCCTCACCTACGGCACGCCCGCGCAAGGCGAGCCGAAGGGCAGCCTCATGCTCGTGCTGCCACGCTTCGGGACCGTCTCGCCGTGGTCGTCGAAGGCCACCGACATCGCCCGCAATTGCGGCCTCGCGAAGGTGGCGCGCCTCGAGCGAGGCGTCGCGTACTACGTGGATTCGCGCGGGCGCTCGCTCGACGAATCCTCCCGCGCCGCGATCCGGCGCGCGATCCACGACCGCATGACCGAGACCGTGGTGGGCGAGTTCGAGGCGGCGGCGAGGCTCTTCGAGCACTTCAAGCCGCAGCCGCTCGCCACCGTGGGCCTCACGGAGCGTGGGCGCGCCGCGCTGGAGGAGGCGAACGCCTCGATGGGCCTGGCACTCGCCCCCGACGAGATCGACTACCTCGTGGAGAGCTTCTCGCGCCTCGGGCGCGATCCCACGGACGTCGAGCTCATGATGTTCGCGCAGGCCAACTCGGAGCACTGCCGCCACAAGATCTTCAACGCGTCGTGGACGGTGGACGGCGAGAAGCAGCCGCGCTCGCTCTTCGAGATGATCCGCAACACCCATCGGGCGAGCCCCGCAGGCACGCTCGTGGCCTACTCGGACAACTCGGCCGTGATGGAAGGCGCGGCGATCGGGCGCTTCTACCCCGATGCGCAAGGCACCTGGAAATACCACCAGGAGCTCACCCACACGCTCATGAAGGTGGAAACGCACAACCACCCGACCGCCATCGCGCCGCATCCAGGCGCGGGAACCGGTGCCGGCGGCGAGATCCGCGACGAGGGCGCGACCGGGACGGGCGGCAAGCCCAAGGCCGGCCTCACGGGCTTCTCGGTGTCGGAGCTGCGGCTGCCGAACGCGCGCGAGCCCTGGGAGGGCGACTACGGCAAGCCCGGGCGCATCGCCTCG
>DATBEA010000025.1:0-1926 GCA_036276215.1 Usitatibacter sp. | reverse complement strand
CTTCGGGCTCTCGGAAACGGACCAGGCGGCGCTGCGCCGCGACGCGGCGGCGGGCAAGCTCGTGCTGCCGAAGGACGGGCGTTTCGACGTCGCCATCCGCTTCGAGGATGGGCACGTGTATTCGCGGGCCGGCAAGCTCGTCTTCACCGACGTGCGGGTGAACAACCAGACGGGCACGTCGGATGCGCGCGCCGAAGTGCCCAACCCGGGGGGCGAGGTGCGCCCCGGGCAGTTCGTGCGCATCCAGCTGAAGGGCGCCGTGCGCCCCAATGCGATGACGGTCCCGCAGCGCGCGGTGCAGGAAGGGCCGCAGGGCAAGGTGGTCTACGTGATCGGCAAGGACAACAAGGCCGAGCCGCGGCCCGTTACCCTGGGCGACTGGACCGGCAAGGAATGGATCGTGCTCTCCGGCGTGGCCCCCGGCGACAAGGTCATCACCGATGGGCTCATGAAGGTCCTGATGATGCCGGGCGCTCCCGTCGCCGTGGGCGATCCCAACGCCCCGCCACCCGGCGCACCACCGGCCGCGGCGAAGAAGTAGGAGCCGGCCATGTTCTCCCGCTTCTTCATCGACCGCCCGATCTTCGCGGCGGTGCTCTCGATCTTCATCGCCCTCGCGGGACTCGCCGCGATGCGCGTGCTGCCCATCGCCCAGTATCCCGAGATCGCGCCGCCCATCGTCACGGTGCGCGCGGTATACCCGGGCGCATCCGCCGCGGTGCTCGAGGAGACGGTCGCCGCGCCCCTCGAGAACGCCATCAACGGCGTCGAGAACATGCTCTACATGTCCTCGGTCTCGGCGTCCGACGGCACCGTGCAGATCACGGTCACGTTCAACATCGGCGCCGACGTCGACAAGGCGGCGCTCAACGTGAACAACCGCACCAAGCAGGTCGAGCCGCGCCTGCCGCTCGAGGTGCGCCGCCAGGGCGTGAGCGTGGAGAAGGGCTCGCAGTCGTTCCTGCAGGTGATCGCCGTCAATTCCCCCGACGGGCGCTTCGACGACTTCTTCACGTCCAACTACGTGACGCTGAACGTCCTGGACAACATCAAGCGCATCCCGGGCACGACCAACGTGCAGATCTTCGGCGCGAAGGACTACTCGATGCGCATTTGGCTCAAGCCCGATCGCCTCGCGCAGCTGCGCCTCGCGCCCTCGGACGTGATCGCCGCCGTGAACGAGCAGAACGCCCAGTTCGCCGCGGGCAAGATCGGCCAGCCGCCCACGGGCGGCGGCCAGGAGCTCGTGTACACGATCACCACGCAGGGCCGCCTTGCCGACGCGAAGCAGTTCGAGGACATCATCATCCGCTCGAATCCCGACGGCTCGAGCCTTCGGCTGGCCGACGTGGCGCGCGTGGAGCTCGCGAGCGCCGAGTACGGTTTCATGGGGCGGGTGAACAACAAGCCCGCGACGCTCATCGGCGTATTCCTCCAGCCGGGCGCGAACGCGCTCTCGGTGGCGAAGCAGGTCGACGGCGCGATGCAGCAGCTCTCCACGCGCTTCCCGCAGGGATTGCGCTACGACGTGGTGTACGACACCACGAAATTCGTGGAGGTTTCGATCCGCGAGGTGCTCATCACGCTGGCCGAGGCGATGGCGCTGGTCTTCCTCGTGGTGTTCGTCTTCCTGCAGAACTGGCGCGCGACGCTGATCCCGTTCGCCGCCGTGCCGGTGTCGTTGCTCGGCACCTTCGCGGGCATGTACGTGCTCGGCTACTCGATCAACACGCTCACCCTCTTCGGCATGGTGCTCGCCATCGGCATCGTGGTGGACGACGCCATCGTGGTGCTGGAGAACGTCGAGCGGATCATGCACGAGGAGCACGTCGACGCGAGGGAAGCCGCGATCAAGGCGATGAAGGAGGTGACGAGCCCCATCATCGCGATCGTGCTGGTGCTCTGCGCGGTCTTCATCCCGATCGC
>DATBEA010000024.1:0-3509 GCA_036276215.1 Usitatibacter sp. | reverse complement strand
GGAAGTCGCGAAGTCCCTCGAGGGGCTCGCCGCGGGCAGCATCGACATCGTGATCGGCACCCACAAGCTCCTCCAGAAGGACGTGAAGTTCAAGAACCTGGGGCTGGTCATCATCGACGAGGAGCACCGCTTCGGCGTTCGCCAGAAGGAGGAGCTGAAGAAGCTGCGCGCCTCGGTGGACGTGCTCACCCTCACAGCGACGCCGATCCCGCGCACCCTCGCCATGTCGCTCGAGGGCCTGCGCGATTTTTCCGTGATCGCCACCGCGCCGCAGCGCCGGCTCGCGATCAAGACCTTCGTGAACCGACACTCCAAGGGCATCGTGCGCGAGGCGGTCCTGCGGGAGCTGAAGCGCGGCGGCCAGGCCTACTACCTCTACAACGAGGTCGAGACCATCGAGAACCGGCGCGAGGAGCTCGAGGCGCTCCTGCCCGAGGCGCGCATCGCCGTGGCCCACGGGCAGATGCCGGAGCGCGAGCTCGAGCGCGTGATGCGCGACTTCTACCACCAGCGCTCCAACCTGCTGCTCTGCTCGACGATCATCGAGACCGGCATCGACGTTCCCAGCGCCAACACGATCATCATCCACCGTGCCGACCGGTTCGGATTGGCGCAATTGCACCAGCTGCGCGGGCGTGTCGGGCGCTCGCACCACCAGGCGTACGCGTACCTCCTCACGCCCGGGGACGAGGCGCTCTCCGCGGCGGCGAAGAAGCGGCTGGAGGCGATCCAGATGATGGAGGACCTGGGCGCGGGCTTCTACCTCGCCATGCACGACCTCGAGATCCGCGGCGCGGGCGAGGTGCTGGGCGATTCGCAGTCCGGCGGCATCCACGACGTGGGCTTCGCGCTCTACAACGAGATGCTCGAGCACGCCGTGAAGTCGCTGAAGCGCGGCAAGGAGCCCGACCTTACCGCGCCGCTCAGCGTGGCGACCGAAGTGAACCTGCACGCTCCCGCGCTCCTGCCCGAGACCTACTGCGGCGACGTGCACGAGCGGCTCGTGATCTACAAGCGCCTCGCCAACTGCAATACCGACGAGGAGCTCGAGCGGCTCACCGAGGAGCTGGTGGACCGCTTCGGGCCCTTGCCCGACCCGGCGCGAGTCCTCCTCGAATGCCACAAGCTGCGCATCCAGGGCGCGCCCCTCGGCGTGCAGAAGATCGACGCTTCCGCGGGCGGCATCGTGGTGCAGTTCATTCCCCAGCCGCCGGTCGATCCCGCGCGGGTGCTGAAGCTCGTGCAATCATCGCGGATCTACCGGCTGCCCGGCCCCGACCGCGTGAGGATCGAGATGAAGCACGACGACCTCAGGCAACGCGCGGGGGAGGTAAGGCAGTTTCTACGCAAGCTTTCCTAGGGCATTGGACCGCAGATGAACGCAGATAAAAGCGCGGATGGCCGCGGATGAATCTCGTCATTCAAGGCGAAGAAGTGGCGACGCCGGACCTCAAGGAGCTTCACCGGATCGCGCGGGGCGCGGGGATCGAACGGATTTCGGATGAGGCGTTTCGCATCGTCCACGCGGACCCTTCCACGCGCATCCCCGTCGCGGCGCATTGCGCGAAGGCGAAGCTCGACTGGGGCTTCGTGGCCGAGGGACGCAAGCTGTCGGACTTCGGGCTCCTCGCGATGGACATGGATTCCACCCTGATCTCGATCGAGTGCATCGACGAGATCGCCGACTTCGCCGGGCGCAAGGCCGAAGTGGCCGCGGTCACCGCGGCGGCGATGCGCGGCGAGATCGACTGGCCCGAGAGCCTGCGCCGGCGCGTGAAGGCGCTCGAAGGCCTCGAGGCGAGCGCCCTGGAGGCGGTCTATTCGCAGCGCCTGCGCTTCAACCGCGGCGCCGAAAAGCTGCTCGCCGCCGCGCGGCGCGAGGGCGTGAAGACGCTCCTCGTCTCGGGCGGCTTCACCTATTTCACCGATCGCGTGCGCGACCGGCTGGGCTTCGACTACGCGTACTCGAACGTGCTGGACATCGACGGGGGGAAGCTCAAGGGGACCGTGAGCGGCCCGCTCGTGGACGCCGGCGGCAAGGCGGCCCATGTCGCGCGGCTGAAGCGCGAGCTGGGCATCCCACGCGAGCGCGTGCTCGCCATCGGCGACGGTGCCAACGACCTCATGATGATGGCCGAGGCGGGGACGAGCGTGGCCTACCACGCCAAGCCCGTCGTGAAGGAGAAGGCCGACTACGCGCTCGACTACGTGGGCTTGGAGGGAGTCTTGACGATGTTCCCCTCGACCTCCGGCAGTCCGGGGTCGTCCACGTTGGGCTCGGGCGAGGGGAAATAGACGTATCCGGCCTGGGGCACGCGGGATTTCGCGCGCTCGGCGGCGGTCTCAAGGTCCTGGGGCTTGTCCCACCAGGTGGCGCGGTTCTTCTTCTGCTGCTCGGCCACCTGCGGGTTGCGCGCCAGGAATTCGCGCATGAAGCGCGTGAGCTCGGATTCGTATCCCATGGAGGCAAAATTCTAGCACTGTTAACCTTCTCCCCATGAAGCTCGGCTATCCGCGCTCGTTCCTGTCGCTCCTCGTGATCGGCTTCTCGATCGTGGCCGCGCCGCTGCTCTTCGCGCTCGCCTCCAACGCGCTCGCCTTCGGGAGCCTCGCCGGGCTCGCCGAGGAAGCGGTGCACTCCGCGGTCAAGGTGACCCAGGCGAGCCGGTCGCTGCTCTCCGTCATCACCTCGCTCGAGCGCTCGTCGCGGCAGTACGCGGTCGCGGGCGAAGCGACTTTCCTCGACGCCTATCGCCAGCACCGCGTGAACTTCCTCGAGCTCACGGGCCAGCTCGACGCCATGGGCCTTTCCGAAGGACAGCGCAACGAGGTGGCGGCCATCGAGCGCGACGAGTCGCGCGTGAACGACCTCATCAGCCGCATGGGTCCCACGCCGGAGCTCTCGCGGCGCCTCCCCCAGGAGTTCGCGATCCTCTCGCAGCGAGCCCAGTCCCTCGTGCACCTGGGCGACCAGGTGATCGAGGCCGGCATCGAACAGCTGCGCGCCCAGGCGGTCCAAGCGCGCAACAGCGTCTTCTGGCTGATGATCGCCCTCGTCCCCACCGCCATCGTGCTGATCGCCTCGTTCACCTTCCTGCTCTCGCGCCCGATCACCCAGGTGAGCGAGAGCATCAGGAGCCTGGGCGAGGGCCAGTTCGCCAAGCCCATCGCGATCCAGGGGCCGGGCGACATGGTGCGCCTGGGCGCGCAGCTCGACTGGCTGCGCGAGCGGCTGGTCACGCTGGAAGCGCAGAAGACGCGCTTCCTGCAGCACATGTCGCACGAGCTGAAGACCCCCCTCACCGCGCTTCGCGAGGGATCCGACCTGCTCTTCTCGGGCGTGGTGGGCAACCTGAACGCCGAGCAGCGCGAGATCGCGCGCATCCTGCAGGAGAACTCGATCGAGCTGCGCAAGCTGATCGAGGGGCTGCTCAACTACAGCGCCGTGCACGCGCAGGCTTCCTACCTCGACGCCAAGATCGTGCAGCTTCGCGAGGTGGTGCGCCGCG
>DATBEA010000023.1:0-3329 GCA_036276215.1 Usitatibacter sp. | reverse complement strand
GTTCGCCGCTTCCCGGATCGCGAAGCCACACGCTCGCCGATCCGCTCGCGATCACGTAGAGCGCGTCGCCCTCGTCGCCCTGGCCGAAGACCACTTCGCCGGGGGTGTATTCGCGGCGCGCCAGCACCGAGCGCAAGGCTTCGCGGTCGGCGCCGCCGATGTTGCGCAGCAGGTCGAGGCGCTCGAACGGATACTCGCCGGCCGCCACGGAGCTTCGCAGCGAGCCGAGCAGCTCGTTCTCGCAGCGCTCGAGGGCATGGTCGAGGTCGCGGAACATGCGCTCGTGCGTGAAGACTTCCGTGGCGCCGTGGTCGATGAGGAGCGAGAGGAGCTCGGGACGCGCGCCCGCCCCGCACAACACGAGGCGGCATTTCGCGGCCCGCAGCCTCTCGTCGGCCTGCAGCAGGATCTTCGCGCCCGTGCTGTCGAGCTCGGTCACCCGGGAGAGATCGAGGATCACGTAGCGCACGCCCTCGGCGGGCGCCGCGTCCACGCGATTGAAGAGGAGCTCCGCCGAGGCGAAGAAGAGCGGCCCCTCGAGCTCGAGCGCGAGGATCGCGCGCCCGTGGGAGGCGAGGAGCGCGCCGTCGGAGGCGTCGCGGGCGCGCCGCGAGTTGAGCGCATCCCCGAAGCGCTCGCGCCGGATCACGCTGCGGCTCATGCGCAGCATGAAGACCACCACCGCGATCGTCACGCCCAGGAGCACGGCGGCCATGATCTCGCCCGCAAGCGCGATCCCCGCGACCACGACGATCACGGCGAGGTCCACGAAGATGCCGCGCCACTGCACCGACTTGAGCGCCACGATCCGCTTCGCGAGCTCGAGGCTCCAGCGGTCGAAGAGGAGCATCCCGGCGTAGAAGACGAGCGCGCCGATCACCGCGCGAGGGATGTGGCCGAGGATGGGCGCCACCAGCGGGATCATCACGAGGAAGATGAGCGCGTGGAAGAGGAGCGCCAGCGAGTTGGTGGCGCCCCCGCGCACCGCGGTGGTGGTGCTCGCGAGGCTGATGGAGCCCGAGATCCCGCCCAGGAGCGGTGTCACCAGGTTGGCGCTCCCCACGTTGATGAGCTCCTGGGTGGCGTTCCCGCGCCGGCGCGTGACGTTCTCGACGATCTTCGCGTTGATGAGCACGTCGAGCGAGCTCACCACGGCGATGCTCATGGCCCCGGCCAGGATGGCCGGCAGGGCTTCCGTGAATCCCGGCGCCAGTGTGAGCGAGACGATGTTGGCGAGCTCGTGCCCGTCGGGAATGGCCACGGGAATGCTTCCGAGCGTGGGGCCCAGCAGCGTGGCGAAGCCCGCGAAGGCGAGGACGTGGTAGGCGATCGTCCCGCCCGCGAGCCCGAGCACGAGGGGCGGCAGGCGCTTGGTGATGCGTCCGCCCCGCATCACCAGGGCGAGAGTCGCCGCGGCCACGAGCACGCTCATCGGGCGCACCTCGGCGAGCACCGTGCGCCAGGGCCCGGAGTGGGAGTGGGACGCGATGCCGAGCATCACGGGCAGCTGCGAAAGCATGACCACGAGCGAGGCCGAGTTCTGGAACCCGGCCATCACGGGGGTCGGGATGAACTTCACCACCTTGGCGAAGCGGGCGAGCCCGAAACAGAGCTGGAAGAGCCCCGCGAGGGCGAGCGTGAGGAGGATCGCGGCTTCCAGCGCGTCGGGCCCGGGGGGAAGCCAGGGCGCCTTGAGGAAGAGCCCTGCCGCGACCGAAGCGATCATGAAGGCGACGAGGCTTCGCGGGGCGTAGATCGCCGCGCCGCGCGCGCCGACCAGGATCGCCACCAGGCCCATGAACGCCACCGAGTAGAGGGCGGCCAGCACCCCGCGCGTGACGAACTCGGGGCCGAAGGGCGAAAACGCGAGGGCGCCCAGTCCCATGGACATGGGCAGCGTCACCACGGCGCTGAGGATCGCGCCCAGGAGGTTGCCGCGGACGGTCCCGCGCCAGGCGGGGGGCATTGCGGCGAAAGCGCGGACCTTCTCCTCGAGGGGCGAGGAGAAGAGGCGCGAGCGAAGTGGGGTCACCCGGGCGATTCTATCAACCGGGTGGCTTCCTAGTGCAGCTTCACCTTGGGCTCGACCTGGCGGCGGATCACGCGCGAGAGCGTATCGAGCGCCATGCGCCAGAAGCCGTGCAGCGCCCAGATGTGCTGGCGGTAGAGCGAGAGGTAGAAGAACTTCGCGATCCAGCCCTCGACGCGGAATTTCTCGCTCCCGATGAATCCCATGAGCTGACCGAGCGTTTCGTAGTTGCCGAGGGAGACGAGCGAGCCGAAGTCGCGATAGCGATACGGCCGCGGGGGCTTCCCGGCGAGGCCGCGCGCGAACGTGTCGACGATGAGGCTCGCCATCTGGTGCGCCGACTGCGCGCGCGGCGGCACGAGGCGGCCGTCCTTCCACGGGCACGCCGCGCAGTCGCCGATGGCGAAGACCTCGTCGTCGCGAGTGGCCTGGAGCGTGGGCTTCACCACGAGCTGGTTCAGGCGGCTCGATTCGAGGCCGTCCAGGTCGCGCAGCACCTCGGCGCACTTGATTCCGGCGGCCCACACGACGAAGGTCGCCGGGACCTCATGCCCCGAGGCCGTGCGAATGGCGTCGGCTCGCACCTGGACGACCTTCTCGTCCACGAGCACGTCGACGCCCAGCTCGCCCAGCGTGTGCAGCGCGCCCTCGGCGATGTGGTCGGGAAGGCCCGGCAGGATGCGCGGCCCGGCCTCGAGCAGCGTGAGCTTGATCTGCGTCGCGGGATCGAAGCTCTCGAGGCCGTAGGCGGCGAGCACCCGGACCGTGTTGTGCAGCTCCGCGGCGAGCTCCACCCCCGTCGCGCCCGCGCCGACGATGCCGATCCGGATCACGTCGCCCGCGGCGCGGAAGTTGGCGTTGAAGCAGGCGTTCACGAGGCGGCGGTGGAAAAGGTGCGCCTGCCATGCCGAATCGAGCATGAACGCGTGCTCGCGCACACCGGGCGTTGCGAAGTCGTTGGACTCGCTGCCGATCGCGATCACCAGCATGTCGTAGGCGATCGTGCGCTCGGGAAGGATCTCGCGCCCTTCCTCGTCGACCACGCGCTCCACGGTGATGCGCTTCGCCTTGCGCTCGAGCCCCTTGAGCGCGCCCAGGATGAACGTGAAGGAGTGCCAGCGCGCCTGCGCGAGGTAGTCGAGCTGGTGTTGGTGGATGTCCATGCTCCCAGCGGCGACCTCGTGGAGCAGCGGCTTCCAGAGGTGCGTGCGGCTGCGATCGACGAGGGTCACGTGCGCGCGGCCCTTGGCGCCGTACTTGTCGCCCAGCTTCGTGGCGAGCTCGAGGCCGCCCGCGCCGC